>QMYD01000052.1 GCA_003662485.1 Candidatus Hecatellales archaeon
CCTGGGGAGTCCCAACCCCTCAAGTGGTACGTCGGAAACATAGATCACGGAGGTTCCACCCCCCTCCTTCTCACCGTAAATGTAGGGTGCACCAGAATTGTGCGCTTTCTCCAATATTTCATCCCTATCTCCAAACTGGAGGGCCTCGGTTTGGCAGACGGTGACGCAGGCTGGTTTTAACCCGCTGTCAAGCCTGTCGAAGCACATGGTGCATTTCCTTACGGCCTTAGCCTCCTCGTCGAAGTGGGGTACACCCCAAGGGCAAGCCGTCACGCAGTACCTGCAGCCAATACACCTATCAACATCGTAGAGGACGGGTCCATCCCCCCTCTTCCACAAAGCTCCAGTAGGACAAACAGAAACACAAGTAGGCTCCAAACAGTGCATACACCTGATGGAGGCCATCACCCATCTAACGCCCTCCCCCATCTTCACCTCGCTAAAGCGGATGTAGTTCCAGGTGTGGGCTGAAAGACTCGTAGGGTTGGTGTACTCGTCCTCCGTGATTTCAGTGTTTTCAGCTGGGAGGCCGTTCCAAAGCTTGCAGGCTGCCTGACAGGCCTTACAGCCCACGCAGCGTCTTACGTCGACCAAGATGGCTTTAGGCTTTCCTTGAACTCTTGAGAGGGCTTTCCCAGTCTTCAGCGAAGGTAGTAGAGCGGCTCCAATCCCCGCAGCCTTTAGAAAACCCCTCCTAGAAAGTTTCTCACCCAAGCTTTCACCATCTCAGCCCGACGTTTCCAGCAGACAGATTCAACATTTTTCTTTAGGCAGAGAACATATAAGACTTTTCACTAGCGTAAAGAAAATTTTAATATCCTAAACCAGTCATAACAAAAATCGTTTGGTGGTTGAAGGAGATGGCCGGTGAGTCTAGGCGCGACTTTCTTAAAACGGCTGCAACCGCTGGCGTGGTAGGCTTTCTGGGCGGGGAATTTTTCCTGAACGCCCTAAAACCGTTGGAGGCTAGGCCGCCCACCCCCGCCCTCGAAAAATACTATACGAGCTGTGGCGTATGCCATTCCAACTGTGGAATTAGGGTTTACGTTAAGGATGGGGTAATAAGGTTTCTGGATGGAAACCCTGAAGACCTTCACAGTGGGGGTAAGGTTTGCGCTAAGGGGGTTGCTGGAAGCTATCTGCCCTACGCCCCGGATAGGCTGAAGTATCCGCTGAAGAGAACAAACCCGGAGAAGGGGATAGAAGTAGACCCTGGATGGGTAACCATCTCCTGGGAGGAGGCCCTAGACACAACGGCTAAGAGGCTGGGGGAAATCAAGGAGAAGTATGGGCCTCAATCCATCATTTTCATAGCCCACCCAACTGGCTTCTCCGAGAGGCTTAGGAAGGCTTTAGGCTCACCCAACAGGATCACCCACCACGACACCTGCATAATAACGCATGTAGTAGTGGAGAAGTTTACCATTGGAACAAAACTCTGGATGTATGATTTCCCAAATTCCAAGTATATTCTATGCTTCGGCTGGGATCAGCCCTCCAAGGGTAAGGTCCCCCTGACCAGGCGTTTCTCTGAGGCTAAGAGGAGAGGTGCCAAAATCGTTGTAGTTAACCCGCTTGTAACCCTCATGTCCTCTCAGGCAGATGAGTGGATAAGCATTATTCCAGGCACCGACCTAGCCTTCGCCCTCGCCATGATAAACGTCATCATCAGCGAAGACCTCTACGACAAGGAATACGTTAGAAAATATACTAACTTTGAGGAGCATGAGGAGGAGATAAGAAACTGGGTTAAGGACTACACCCCTGAGTGGGCTTCAACCATAACTGGTGTTCCAGCTGAAACCATACGCAGGATAGCGAAGGAATTCGCAACCACCAAGCCCTCCGTGATCCCTATGCATAAAAGGGATCCTCCAGGCCCGAACTATGCGAACAGCTGGAAGCTCTGCCACGCCATAATCATCTTGAACGCCTTGGTTGGGAGCATAGATAATGTTGGGGGGTGGCTTTTCACCAAGGGCGTAAGCATACCATCCCTTGACAAGGTTTATCCTCCACCCCCATACCCTAAGCCTCCTGTTTCAGAGGATATTTGCGGGAGAAGCAGGCTCCCCCTACTGGACAAGGTTAAGCTTGGAATTTTCTCAACCCTAGCCAACAACATCCTAGCGAAAAAACCCTACGAGGTTAAGGCAGCCATCATCTACAAGTATAATCTTTTAGCTTTCCCAAACCCGAAGAGGCTTGTAGAAGCATTAAAGCAGCTTGAATTCATCGTTACCATTGATGTTCTTCCAAGCGAGTCAGTGCAGCTAGCGGACATCGTTCTGCCGGACTGCACCTACCTGGAGAGGGAGGGCTTCTCCGTTAGGATTTACAATGGCTGGTATCCGCAGGTTTCAGTTTTCCAGCCCGTCATAAAAACCATGTACGACTGTAGGAGTGCAGACTGGATCTTCTGCGAACTTGGGAAGAGGCTTGCCCCAGACTACTTTAAGAAGCCTGATGGAGCCTTCTTCACCCCATCCGAATACGTTAGGGAGGCGCTTGTGAAGGGTATAGGCATAACCTTTGAAGAGCTTGCCCAGAGGGGTATATGGAGCAAGCCTGAAAGGTTTAAGCCCTTCGCTAAGCTTGAATCTATGGTTAAGGCTGGAAAGAAAATCCAGATTTACGGTGAAACCTTTAAGAAGTATGGTTATGATCCCCTACCCTCATGGCAGCCTAGAAGGGACAATCCTAGCCCTGAATACCCGTTATACTTGCTCATAACCAGGCCTCCAGTACACAGGCACGGCAAGACAACGGA
Source organism: Candidatus Hecatellales archaeon (assembly GCA_003662485.1). Taxonomy (GTDB): domain Archaea; phylum Thermoproteota; class Bathyarchaeia; order Hecatellales; family Hecatellaceae; genus B25. The sequence goes on from QMYD01000052.1 coordinate 2,771, forward strand.
CAATCCTTACCTCCTAGAATTATACCCTGAAAACGTCGCCGTAATTCATCCTGAAACAGCGGAGAAGCTGGGCATTAAAGATTTAGACCTCGTGTGGGTGGAGTCGAGGACTGGAAGGGTTAGGGTTAAAGCTAAGCTTTTCGAGGGTATAAGAAAGGACTGCGTCTGCATACCCCACGGCTTCGGACACTGGTCTAGAGGCCTAATCTACGGGTATGGGCGTGGGGTTAACGATGGAGACCTTATCCCCGATCAAACAATAGAAGAGATTATTGATCGAGGAGACCCCACTGGAGGAGCCTGCATGTGCGATGTATGCGTTAAAGTCTATAAGGGTTAGAAGCGAATGCTTGAGGCGTTTGAAGCTGCCCGCCTAAGAAGCCTGGTTTACGCCATCCTAGCCCTCCTAACCTCCAATCCAAAGGAAAACCTTGCAGGCTCAGCTAAGTATTTTCAAGGCTTCATCGGGGAGCTCTCAAAGCTCCCCCACTTCAGCTTTGGAGAGGAGTTAAAGGAGCTTCTACGGGAGGCTTGTGAAAACCCTTTAAGGTTGAAAGTTGAATATACCAGGCTTTTCGTTACGGCTTATCCAACGGTTCCATGCCCACCCTACGAGTCGGTTTACAGGAGTAGGGAGAGGCTTACTATGAGGGAGTCCACCCTCCAAGTTCTAAGCTTTTACAGGAGGTTTGGCCTCAGCCTCTCGGAGGGGTTTAAGGAGCCTCCAGACCACCTAGCCGCAGAACTCGAGTTTATGCATTTCCTTACTGGTAAGGAGGCTGAGGCTTGGAAGAGGAGGCAAAACCGTGAAGTTGTCGAGGTATTGAGGGCTGAAGTTGAATTCGCCTCAAAGCATCTAGCCCCATGGCTTCCAGCCCTCCAAGCATGCGTGGAGGAGAAGGGTGAAATCGACTTCTATAAGATTGTCATCCGCCTTTCAAGGGGTTTCGTGGAGGCAGACCTAGATTTCGCCTCAACCCTCCTCAAGAATAGCCTATAGGCGCCGTAGAGGGCTGAGGCAATAACCAGACCTGCCAAGCCTATCATGAAGAATTTGGCTAGTAGGTTTGAGCTAAATCTGGCTGGGGTTTCAGGGCTAAGCCTGGGGAAGCCTAACTCCTCGAAGGGTATGCTGGAAACGTAGATGACGGAGGTCCCTCCAGCCTCCTGGAGGCCGTAAACATGTCTACCATCAGCAAGCACCCTCCTAACAATTCTGCTCCTCAAGTCGAAGTCTAGGGCTCCAGTTGGGCAGGAGGAGACGCAGGCTGGCTTAAGTCCCCTGTCAAGCCTGTCGAAGCACATGGTGCATTTCCTTATGGCCTTGGCCTCCTCATCAAAGTGAGGTATCCCGAAGGGGCAGGCCGTCACGCAGTACCTGCAGCCAATACACCTATCAACATCATAAAGAACAGGCCCATCCCCCCTCTTCCACAAAGCCCCAGCAGGACAAACAGAAACACAAGTAGGCTCCAAACAATGCATGCACTGCCACTTGAAGAATACTATGCGCTCCCCCCTCCCGCTTTTAACCCTCCTAGCCTTAACAACCGTCCAGGTGGTTGGTGTAAGCTCCTTTTCCACGTAAACCCTGTAGAGTTCGAATTTTCCTGTGGGCAGGTGGTTCCACTCCTTGCAGGCTACGGTGCAGCGATTACAGCCGATACACTTGTCAAGGTCTACGAGCATGGAGTAAGTATAGTTTCTGGTGTGCGTAGCCGTTAGGGGTATTAGTCCGCTGAGGAAGGAAACACTCATCCTCCTAGTGAAGTCTCTGCGGGAAACCTTCATGACTCCTCACGGGCTGTAAACATGGACGGTGCAGGCGAGGCAGGGGTCAAAGCTCCTAACAACCCTAACCACGTCAACACCGCTGATTTCACCTGGCTCGGTTATGGGGGTTCCCTTCAGGGCCTCCTCTATGGGTCCAGGTCTCCCCTCCCCATCCCTCGGGCTTACATTAATATTGGTAGGGGTTATCACCTGATACCTGAAGATTTTCCCTCCATCAACAACTGACCAGTGGCCGAGTCCACCTCGAGGCGCCTCAACCATTCCTACACCCCGGCTCATCCCCTCAGGAGGTCTGGGCTGACGGCAGCTCTCTCTAACTCCACGCTTTAGAAGGGCTAAAAGCTTCTCTAGGTCGCCTAGGGCTGCATAGGCGCTCCAAGCTGCGAAGTAGGCTCTAGCCCTAAGCCTCTCAATAGTGTTGGGTTTTGAGGGCGCCCTATATTCCACTTCCACCTCTGGCAGGGAGGACTTAGGAAGCGTAAACCTTAAGCAGCCTGCCCCAGCCTCCGAGATTTTACCCGCAGTTGCCGTTATCCACATGCGGGCTAGGGGGCCTACCTCGACGGCTACATCTCTCCACCTTGGCGAGGTAGACCAGCTATACTTTCCATCCCAGTTTCTGAAGTCGGGGGCTGGTAGGGTTTCCTTATTCCATGGATGTTTTCCGTCTACGTCGCTGAATTGAGGTTTTCCCCAGTCCCCATACCATGAGTGGGCTATGCTCTCAGTTAAGCCCTCGTTAACCTCTGCAAGCCTAACCGTTTTAATTTCACCGTTAACCATTACTCCAGGTGTAACCCAGCGCTTCACAGCCCAAGCATCCATGTTTTCACGCTTCCCATCGTAGGCTTCATGGTCCTCGTAGACTCCATAGGACATGAGGTTGGCCTCCCTCAAGCCATTCTCCACGTAATTTAACTTTTCGTCGAGAAAGCGGCAGAGGTCTTCAGCTACAGCCCTCCACTCCTTAATCCAGTCGATGAGGTGCATGAGCATGGAGGCGTAGGCTGAGACCTCCCCGGGCGTAAGGTTTTTCGCTATCCCCCCTGGCACGACGCTTGCAGGGTGGGGGAGCTTACCCAGGATGAGGGTTGCAGCCTCCCTGGCAAGCCTACCCATCCTTAACGCTTTAAGGTAAAGCCTACCCTCCAGCGGGTTTAAGCCAGCCATAATATCGTAGATAGTGTGGTAGCCGTAGGCTGAAGCCTCCTCAGCCTTCACCCTCCCCGCCTCTCTAAGCCAGCCTGGATTTGCCTTCCTCACAACGCTTTCAGAGTAGTCTGGGCCTGCTAGCTGAAACCAGTGGAGGGTGTGATCGTAGATCATGTCTGCTTCCTGGCCGAGGTTTCTGAGTAGGATTCCGAGTGGGGGTGGGCTAACCTTCAAAGCCATGTCCAGACTTTCAGCTGAAGCTATGCTGTGGGCTGCACTGCAGACACCGCAGATTCTTGTGGCTATCCACTGGGCGTCTAGAGCCTGCCTACCCTTCAGAAAGATTTCAAAGCCCCTAAACATGGTGGCGGAGGTGTAGGCTTCAGCAACCATCCGCCTATCGGGGTCTAGGAGAACCCTTATGGCTAGGTGGCCCTCAATCCTCGTAACAGGCTCAATAACCATCTCCCTTAGGGTCAACCCTCCCTCCTCCTCTTCCGAAGGTATAATCCTGCCATGGCTGCTGCAAGGGCTGCAGCGGCGAAGGCAGCCCCACTAAAGTAGGGGAAGCCGCTGGGAGGAGTTTCCAAAGGCCTTTCAAGCCTTCTGGCAGCCGGAATGGCGGCTTCCAGCCTCGGTGGGAGAAGGGGTTGAGGAAGCTTTGCCTCGGTGAAGGGTTCGAAAAGGTCTGGAAATCCGGGCTCCGTGCACCCTATGCATGGGCCTCCACTATTGGGGCACCCTCCAACCCCGTTTATCCACCCCCTCTCTGGCACATCGCAGCGGGCTAGAGGGCCCTTACAACCCAGCTTAAACATACAGTAGGGTTCGCCAAACCTCTCAGAGAAGACGGATTCAGCGAAGAAGGTAGCCCTTGGACAGTGCTCATGGGCGAGAAACCTGTAGAGGAAGGCTGGACGGTTAACCTCATCCAACTCTGGGGGTGGAAGCACACCTTTGTAGGCTAGAATTAGGTGGGCGAGGGTTTCCACAAACCAGTCTCCGCTAGGAGGACAGCCAGGCACGTTGACAACGGGGAGGCCAGCCGTGCTAGCCCACTCCCTGCCGAGAACTTCCAGGCATCCCCTCGCCCCTGTTACACTACCCTTTGCGGCTGGGATGCCACCATAGGAGGCGCAGGAGCCCACAGCCACAACTGCCACAGCCTTGGAGGCAAGCCTCCTAAACCGCTCCTCAAAGGTTTCACTTCCAAGCAGACACCAGAAACCCTTCCCCTCCGGTGGTTCACCCTGAATGGAGCCTTCAACCACTAGGATGTAGGGGTTGAGGAGTCCTCTCTCAGCTCTTTCCAAGGCCTTTAAGGCTTCCTCCCCCCACTCAGCCATAATGGTGGGGTGAAAGTCTATGGAAACCGCTCCGGCTCCAGGTAGAATTCCAAGTACAACGTCTACAACGTCAGGATAGGTGGTGTTTAAAAGCGAGACAGTGCAGCCTGAGCATCCAGCCCCCTGAAGCCAAACCAAGTGGAGGTTTCCCCTCTTAACCTCGGCAAAGGCCTCCCTGACGAGGCTGAGCTTTCCAGCCAGGAGAGAAACCGTAGCGGCTGCAAGTGTCGCCTTAAGGAAGCTTCTCCGCCCTAAAGTCATGGGAACCAGCCTTTTTAAGTTGTAATTTAAAATCTATTAATCGTTTTTCCCCAAAGTTTTAATAA
>QMYD01000053.1 GCA_003662485.1 Candidatus Hecatellales archaeon
ATCTATGACTTTCATATTGGCAAAGGGCTTCACTATTTGAAAAGTTCTTGCAATTCCGAGCTTGCAAATTTTATGGGGAGGTAGACCTGTTATTTCTTTCCCTTCAAAGAATATTTTTCCTCCTTCTGGCTTATAAACTCCGCAGACCACGTTGAAAAGAGTGGTTTTACCTGAGCCATTTGGGCCTATCAGTCCGAAAATGGAACCCTTCTCGACACTAAAGTCTATATCCTTTAAGGCAGTAAGCCCGCCAAACCTTTTGGTTACTTTTTCTCCTCTTAACATTTTAACCAAAAAAGGAGTGAGGAAACTTTAATTTATTTTTTCCTGGCACTCCATGGTGGAGTTGGATACCAAGGCTTTGAGGTGGCTACTTCAGGAGGCCAAACTAACTCTAGCACCCCATGCTGCCACTGAAGGAGGTAAGTTAGCTTCCAAGAGTCTTTGAGGCTTCCGTCCTCGTTGAATCTTACTCGTCCCATGCAGGTTTCTAAATCTGTTTCTAAGATGGCTTTTCTTATAGCCTCCTTGTCTAGGGTTCCAGCCCTCTCAATAGCATCGAACAGGATTTCAGCACTTGCATACCAGCATCCCAGCAGGGTTGGCTCCTTACCCGTCTCCTCAATGTATTCTTTAACTATTTGCCTGTTAACTGAGAAGGGTAGAGACTTATGATAGCTGAAGGAGGCAAAAACGTAGTCCGCATCCTCACCTAGGGCCTCCTGGAAACCTGACATAGCTGTACCGTAAGATAGAGCCCAAACCTTCGGGCAGAAGTCTAATTCCTTAGACTGCCTAATCATGTTTATAGCGTCCGTTCCTGTTGGTAGAGCTAGAACCACATCAGGATTGACGGCCTTAGTTTTAATAATGAGCTCCGTAAAGTCGGCTCCAGGCGAATACTTCTCCCTCAATACTATATCGTACTTATATTCCTTGGCGAATTTTTCCATGTATTCCGCGTTTTCGTGGCCGTGTTCGGTTGCTTCCTCCCAGATAGCCACGGTTTTAGGCCTTTGCTCTTCTGGCATGGTCTCCCACCACTTGAAGAAGACTAGGAACTGGTCGTAGGAGAGGAAAAAGTTGGTGAAGATGTATTTGTAGCCCATCTGGTGGATTTTCACAGAGGCCACACCGCTGGTTACAATGGGAACCCTATACTTCTCGATTACTGGGGCTGCTGCAAGCATAAAAGTAGTACCTACGGCTCCGAGAAGAGCATCAACCCTATCGCTTGTTATAAGCTTTTCAACGTTGCTCACTCTCACCGTCGGGTCGCTCTTATCGTCGTAAATTATCAGCTTTACAGGAAGCTTCCTACCATACTCTTTAACATAGATGCCTCCCTTCTCGTTTACTGCTTTCACGGCTCTCTCATAAGCCCACTTGGTTTCAAAGCCGAAATAAGCTACTGCCCCTGTGAGGCCTATGGAAGCTCCAATCCTTATCTCCTTTCTTGGAGGAGGAGCTGTCGTGGTTGTCGGGGTTGGAGATGTTGTAGGCGTGGGTTTAAGCGTGGTAGTTACGGTTACGGTTTTCGTTACGGTTTCCGTCATGGTTTTGGTAACGGTTTTCCCAACAACGGTAGCAGGTTTAAGATACCAAGCACCAACACCAGCTACTACACCAGCTATGATAGCAGCTGCTGCTACCTTGAGAGCGTCTCTTCGCGAAACCTCAGAAGATGTCAATCTCTTTAAAAACCTCCCTTTTCTCTCCTCTATACAAAATAATAATTTTTGAATATTCTGTATTTATAGGTTTCGAGGATAGTAAAAGAGTTTTAAATCTTCTAAGAAGCTATCATTCTCCCTTTAGTTGTCTTAAGACCATAGGCTTCTATGAACTCCATTGCCTCCCTTATCTCAGCTTCAGAGGGTACTCTAAATTTAGATAAAGGAGATGTCATGCCCAAGAACCTATACTTATGGCTTCCAAGCCTATGAAAGGGTACTATGTCTATAGCTTCCACGCCTAGGGACCTAGCGAACTCCGCGGTTCTCTTAAGATTTTCCAAAGTGTTATTTAGGCCTGGTATTAGGGGTAAGGATATTCGAACTTCACATTTTTTAACCATGAGTTTGGCGTTTTCAAGTATGAGTTCGTTTGAAACTCCTGTCATTTCCTTATGCTTAACAGGATCCATGTGTTTGATGTCTAGAAGCGCCATATCTATGTTTTTAGCTATTTCCTCCACCCATCTGGGACTAGCGTAGCCAGAGGTGTCTAAAACTACTGATATAGACTCCCGCCTGCATAGTTTTGCTAGTGCCAGCGTAAAGTCAGGCTGGTAGAGAGGTTCGCCTCCGCTTAACGTTACCCCTCCCCCTGACCTTTCATAAAACACCTTGTCTTTGACTACTTCCTCCATGATTTCTCCGGCTGAAACCTCTCTGCCAACAATTTCAAGAGCACCATACTTGCAGGCCTCAACGCATTTCATACATAGGTCACAGAGTTCTCTTAAAATCTTCCTCTCCTTATTCATGGTTACAGCATTTCGCGGGCATGCTCTTACGCATTCCCCGCAGTCAACGCATTTTTCAGCTTTAAAGTAGATTTGGGGATTTTTCTCCCAAGTTTCTGGGCTACTGCACCACAAGCATCTTAAAGGGCAACCTTTCAGGAAGATGGTGGTTCTAATGCCTGGGCCATCATGGGTTGCGAAGGTTTTTATGGTGGTGATTATGCCCCTCACTCTTTCAAGTTCCATTTCCTACGCCTTAGATGCTTTCATACTCGGTTCTTTTGATTATCTCCTCCTGCTCGCTTGGTCCAAGTTCAACCCACCTGGCAGTGAAGCCTGCAACCCTAATCATTAGGTCTTGGTATCTTTCAGGATGCTTTTGAGCATCGCGAAGCATTGCTGTATCTACAACATTAAACTGGATGTGGTATCCCCCAAGCTCAATAAAGGCATCTATTAGGCTTATGAACTTGTCTGTTCCCACCTCTCCCTCAACCGTCACTGGATTTATCTTCATGTTCATCAGCAGAGACTGCATGTTAAAGGCGTGGAGCTTGGTGGCTGAACGGATGAGGGCTGTAGGACCTTTAACATCCGTTCCAGGAAAAGCTGAGGCTGAGCCGTCGGCGAAGGGTTCGAAAGCCCTCCTACCGTCGGGAGTGGCTATGGTTGCCTTACCGAGAACTACTTGGGAGGTTACTGAGAGGCCGCTGGGCCTCCAAGGCTCGCCAAGCCAATTCGTACAACTTTGGGCTGCTTCACTAAAGGCATCATAAAGCTCTACAGCTATTTCATCAACATAGGGATCATCATTTCCGAATTTAGGAGCTTCCAGCAGATGTCTTCGAAGCTCCTCATATCCTTCAAAATTGTTTTTCAAGGCTTCTTTCAGCTCTTTCATGGTGAAAATTTTCTCCTCGAAAATGCATTTTTTAATTGCTGCTAAGCTATTGGCCACGTTTATGCAACCGCATGCTATTACGTAAGGGGCATCATTATATCTACATCCTCCACTCGCACTACCCTTACCCTTCTCCAGGCAGTCATGAAGAAGAGCTGAGCATAGGGGATGCACTATACCTATCTTATTATGGACAGCCATAATGATGTTCCAGTATTTGGCTTCCTTCTTCACTATTTCTTTAAGCATTTTCTTCCAGGCTTCCTTTAACTCTTCGAAACTTGCTTCTTCTGCTTTGATTCCTGTTTCAAGAAGCTTGTCTCCAGTTACTGGATTTACACCATCGAAAAGAATTAGGTTTAAGATTTTCGGGAAGTTGGTTGCGTTTACAGCGTACATGGGCATTCTTTTACCGCATATCTGCATATCGACGCAGCCGCAGGGAGCCCAATCTCTTGCATCCTCTAAGCTTGCCCCAGTGACCTCTACAAATCTTTTAATGCCTAACTCGTCGTTAAAGATTGCAGGATACCCTGCCCCGGCTTTAATACATTCCACCGCCTTACGTTTAAACTCTTTGCTAAGTTTGTTATTCCATCTTATTGAGAGAGTGGGCTGGGGGGTTTGCACGTTTATTCCTGCTTGAAGAATTAGGATGGAGAGTTCATTATCCGCAGGGTTACCATCCTTATCCACCCCACCTAGGGTTAGGTTTTGGAAGGTACTCCCTCCGAGATAGGACTCTGTAAACTTAGCATGGGCTCTAACAATTTCTGAATGCTTTATTCTGAGCAGCTCTAAGAGTTCTAGCGCCTGCTCCTTAGTTATGCGTCCAGTTTCTAAGTCCTCTTTGAAAGGCCTATACATGTATTGGTCAAATCTTCCAGGTGAAATTCCTCTCCCATTAAGCTCAATGAAGAGGGCACAGTGAATAAACCAAAAAGACTGAACAGCTTCCCAAAAACTGTCAGCCCTAAACCTCGGAACCTTTCTGCAAATTCTAGCGATTTCCAGTAGTTCCTTTCTACGTTTCTCATCGCTGGTTTGAGCTGCAAGCCTCTCAGCTTCTCTAGCATAATTTTCAGCGAAATTTATTACACCTTCTAAGGCGAGGATTACACCATTATAGAAGTCCCACTTCTCAAACTTTTCTTCGGTTTCTATAGGGCCGAGTTCAGCTAGTCTTCTTTTACACTCCTTAATGATAGACTCTAAGCCTTCCTCTATCACTCTACCATAATCTACAATTACTCTACCCTCAGGGACATCAAACATGTAAGGTATGAATACTAACTGCTTCTGCCATTTATCAACTAATTCGTATTCTTTATCTTGAAGAAGAATTCTTTCAGCATGAGACCTGCAATCTTTATCCTTCCAGAATTCGACAACTTCTTCAAGGACTTCCTTTTCAGCAGGGTTAAGCCCGTAGATTCCAAGCTGAATTAAACCTTCCCCAGCCTTAAATTCCGCTCTAGTTCCCTCCACATATTTCTCCTCTTCCCTTCTTAGGCCTTGAAGAGCTTCAATCATCCATTTAACTTCCTGTTCTGGGTAGAGTTGGGTTCCACGTAGATACCGGGAGATACTTCCAACTATAAGCTCTCCATCCCTGATTACTGGGGTCATATTGGATAGGACATAGTTTAAGGCTCCTCCCTGCCTTGTATAGGGCGGGTCATTCCAGTGCTTCTTAACGTATTCTGTGTAGAGTCTACATCTTTCCGTATCTATCATAGGCTCCGCTTCTAAGAGTTCTTTAAGCCTTTTCTCAACCCTGGGAGTAGAAGGTTTGCCATGGATTTCCCTATCCACAAAACCTCTTTCAGCCATAAAAGACTACCTCAGCATAAAAAGATTCGGCACGTATTTTTAAGTTTTTAGGCCTTTAACTTTTTTAGAGGCCAAAATAGTTGAAATCCTTGGCACAAGCCCCTCAGGCATGAAAATCGTTATTAGCACTAGGAGAAAACCGAAAATTATCAGGCTTAGCTCCGTAATATAGACTGTTAGAATGTAGTAGAGGCCTGTGAATATTACAGCTCCTACTATGGGCCCCTTCATAGTTCGTATTCCTCCGAGAAGAACCATAAAAATAGGATAAATGGTCCACTCAATACCAAAGGCATGATAGGGTTCCACGTATAGGAAGTAGTAGGCAAAAACTGAGCCTGCTATTCCTGCAAAGAAAGCGCTTAGAAGTAGAGCTAGAATTTTGTATTTAAGCGTTGGAACTCCCACGCTTTCAGCAGCATCTTCATCATCTCCAATAGCGTAGAAGGTGTAGCCTATCTTCGAGTTTACAACTTTATAGGAGACAAGGATCGTTGCTAAGGCTAAGGCGAAAGCTAAATAGTAGTATAAACTGATATCAAATTTGCTTGGAACTGGCAGGTGGAGGCCGCTCGCACCCCCAAGCTCCCTTACGTTTATAATAATGATTTTCATGATTTCTGGTAGAAGGAGTGTTCCTACCGCGAAGTAGGTTCCCCTAAGCTTGAAGCAGGGGATTACTACGATACACATGGCAACTGCCATAAAGCCTCCTAGAAGCATGCATAGATAGGGGTTCACCCCTGCATTCATTAGCATGGCCAGCGTATAGGCTCCTGTTCCAAAAAAGGCTGCATGAGCTAGGTTAAGCTGACCTGCATAGCCTCCCACAAGGTTCCAGCTTACCGACAATGTTACGTAGATGAAGAGGAGGAACATCATGAAGAGCAAGTATTGGTGTTGGGCTAGGAATAGGGGGGCTAAGACCAAAATAACTATAACCACCAAGGCAGCGAGTAGGTCTCTTTGAAGCTTCACTTTGAAATCCTCCTATAAGGTGGTAACTCTGCCAAATAGGCCTGCAGGCTTAAAGATGAGAACTATAAGGAAAATGATGAAAGCAATAGCATGCCTGTATCCTTCACCTATGAAGTGAGCCCCTAACACTTCAGCAATTCCGAGGGTTAACCCCCCAGCCAGCACTCCGCTGATGCTTCCAACTCCGCCTAGAACCACCACCGCAATACTTTTTAGCAGATATATTCGAAGGCCCATGGTAGGTTCAAAGGAGTAAACTAGCCCTATTAGAGTTCCTGCAATTCCTGCAAGCCCACACGCTATAATGAAGGATAAAAGATAGATTCTCTCAGCATTTATCCCCACCATTTCAGCTGCTTCTCTATCCTGGGATATTGCCCGACAAGCCCTTCCAAGATAGGTTTTGGTGAGGAAGAAATGGACAAGAGCCAGAATTACTATGCCTAGGATCAGCACTATAAGCCTCATTAAAGGGAAGATTATCGGCCCGATTTGCACGCTTATTTTAGAATAGTCAGTCACTAAAGCCCTAGGGTCACCAGACCAGAATAGGATCATTAATCCTTGGAGGGCTAGTGCTAAGCCAAAGGAGGCTATGAGAGTGGGGTTCACCCCCATTTTAATGATGGGGCTGGCAATCCCCTTACAGTAGATTAGTCCTATTAGGGATAGAGCTGCAAAACTCAAAACTATGGAGAGTAGGGGGTCCACCTTAGCTAGGACGAACACCCAGTAGCTTACATAAGCCCCAATAATTAGAAGTTCTCCGTGGGCTAAATTAAAAAATCTCATAACCCCATAGATTAAAGCAAAACTTATAGCTGCCACCGCATACAAGCCTCCAAGAAAGATTCCAAGGATTATTATTTGCAGATATAGAACCAGCTGCTTGACTGCAAAAATACTAAAGACCGCCACCAAAACTAAAATTACAACGAAAATTGTTAAGATTCCAAATTTTCCTCTTATTTTTTGAAGGAGGGGTGAAGCAGAAGCGCTCATAATGAACCTCCTGCCTCTTCCTGCGATATGACTACACTTTTCTTCTTTAAACGTTTAAGCTAACTGTTATTCCTTTTCCCTTTTGCCCATATTAAAATTCTTTTGTTTATTTAAAGCTTTATACTTTTTGGATTTTGCACTATGA
>QMYD01000054.1 GCA_003662485.1 Candidatus Hecatellales archaeon
GGCGAGGAGTACGCCCCCCGCCATATCCTTTATCATGTCAAGGTGGCTTGAAGCCTTATTCCTCCCATGGTAGGCTCCAGTATTGCTTCCAATAGCGATGTGGAGGGTTCCATAAATTTTCTCGTCCACGATGATGCTTCCACCCGTGTATTCAGCTCCTGGATTGCATCCTATGCCAAGCTCAGCTATCCTATCCTTGTCACCTGTGTTGGCTTCGAGGAAGTGGGTGAAGACTTCCCTCCCCTCTAAAGCCTCATAGTCGACTACCCTGCCATCCCTGAAGGATAGTTTAAGCCCTCGAATTTTCCCGAAGCCTGGGATGGCAACCCTCTCAAACCTTATGGTTCCATTAGCAGAGTCCTCTAGGGGTGCTACGAAAACCTCGCCTGAAGGGATGTTAAGCCCCACATCCCCGCGCTTAACATCCTCCTCCGAAATGTAGGCGTCGTCGACGAGGATGGGCCTACCCTTAATGCTGAAGGTTAGGTTTGTGCCATCCTCCGCCCTAATGGCTATCTGGTCTACACCTTCTAAGGCTCTCCTATAGTATTCGCAGAGCCTTTTCACCTCCTCGCTGAAGGACTGGCGGATGCTGTTAAAGAATATTTGGCGGAACCTTTCTAGGGGGCAGTCGTAGCCTTTAGCCGCTCCAGGTATAGGCCAGCCGACGTAAGCCCACCTAACCCTACGCTGGTCTAGGATTTCTCTGAGCCTCTGCCTGTGGGGGGCTTGAAGCCTAACTCTCCCAGCCAGCCCCCTACTCCAGCCTGGATCGTCTTCCTCGCCTATGTAAATGGAGACGTCGATGGTTTTAGTTAGGGCTTCAGCCATCGGGTTCATTTCGGCTAGGGCCTCCTCCGGTGCTAGGGTGAAAAAGGTTTTACGCCTGGCTGAACTATAGGGGATGAGGAGGGTGTGGGCTCCAACCCTCCAGCATTCCTCCTCAACCTTTAGGGCGAACCTCACGCAGGAGTCATCTGTCGAATTGTAGGTTATGCGAACGGCTTCAAATCCTCCCCCAGCCCGGCGGCCGATCCTAAGCGAATCCCTAACAAGCCTCCTAGCAATATCAGCCATCTCCTCCTCGGCTAGCTCGCTGGCCATGAATAACACCCCAAATAGCTTTTCTCCTCCTCCCACATATTTCTATCCTCTCAGGGTTGAAGATTTATTAGGCTGGCTTTAAGGTTTCTAGAGGTTTCAGCCTTGAGGTTTGTGCTCGTCATTGGGGATGGGATGTCAGATGAGATTAGGCCTGGAACCCCGCTTGCCACAGCCAGCCACCCCTACATGGATTACCTTGCCTCCAACGGCATCTGCGGCCTCCTCCAAACCGTGCCTGAGAATATGGATCCAGGCTCTGAAGGGGCACTCCTAGCCATCCTAGGCTATGATCCAAAACGCTTCCAGGTTGCTAGGGGCCCCCTGGAGGCTGCGGGCTTGGGTGTGAAGCTAAGCAGGGAGGACTTAGCTTTAAGATGCAATCTGGTAGCTGTGGAGGGGGGTGTGCTCACCGACTACTCTGGCGGCCAGGTTTCCACGGAGGAGGCTTCCCAACTGCTGAGGGCGCTTAGGGACTCGGAAATCCTCAGCGGAATGGAAATCCATGTTGGCGTGGGCTTCCGCCACGTAGCCGTGCTTCATGGAGGCTCTGAAGCCCTGGAAACCTTCCCCCCACACAATCATGTGGGTGAACCCGTGGAAAAGCTTAAGGTTAAGGCTTTAAGTGGGGAGGCCTTTGAAACAGCCAGCCTGCTTAACAGGGTTTCAGAGGCCTCCCTTGAAATCCTTTCAAGCCATCCTGTAAATGTGGATAGGGTTAGAAGGGGATTAAAGCCGGCGAACATGGTTTGGTTCTGGGCTCCGGGTAGGAGGCCTAGTCTCCCCTCCTTCACAAGCCGCTTCGGCCTGGATGCGGCAATGATTTCGGCGGTTAACGTGGGTAGGGGGATTGGGGCTCTCCTAGGCATGGAAATCGTAAATGTGCCGGGGGCAACGGGCTACCTAGACACCAACTACGAGGGGAAGGCTGAAGCCGCCTTAAAGGCTCTTAAAAGCCATGACATAGTAGTCGTCCACGTGGAGGCTCCAGATGAGGCAGGCCACTCCGGCAGGCCTGACCTCAAGGTTAAAGCCATAGAAGACTTGGATGAGAGGCTTCTGAGGAAGCTGCTTGAAGGCTTGGAAGACCTTGGAGACGAGTTCATCCTTGCGGTTACTGCAGACCATGCTACACCCGTAAACATGCGGATTCACACTAGCGACCCCGTACCCTTCATCATCTATACTTTTCCGAGGAGGCCTGGAAGGCTTAGGCCTGCGGAGAGGTTTGACGAGGTTTCAGCAAGCAGGACAGGGCTTTTCCTTAAAGCTTCAGATTTCATGCCCTACCTTCTCGCTCTCTCCCAGTAAGCTTGAGGAAAAGGTAGACTGCTAAGGATAAGCCTGCCGGCCCGTAGAGGATGAAATATTTGAATTCCTCTTGGAAGAGGGGTTGTCCAGCTAGCTCGGCGAGGAAGACTGTTAGGGAGGCGAGGAATAGGATTAGGAAGGCTTGAAGCCAGGGGGATGGTTCAGTCAGTCCCCCCAACCCTTTCTCCTCCAGGCTGGATGAGGTCTTGGATAGCCATGTCCACGTAGCTTCCATCGGGAAGCTTCCTCCGAATGGTTATGGGGAGAAGCCCTCTCTCAAGTTCAAGCTTAGCTATGTCGATAGGCCGGCTTACATTTTCAGGGATTTCTATGAGGACGGGGGCTCCAAGGCTTATCTGGAGGGCTCTAGCCCCTATAATTCTAGCCCTTTCAAATCGGGTTAGCCTTGGAGGACCAGTTATAGATTTTTCCGAACTTATAAGCTTAAACCCCCGTGAGGATAGGTTAAAGCTTGAGGGGCTGGCTGAGAAAGCCCGTCAACTCAAACCTGTTAAGCGCCAACAATCCCTTAAGTTCACCACCAGCCCCATAAAAGCTAAAAACTTTAACGATATATGGTTTATAAATTTTTACCCTCCAATGAACTCTACACCCACCAGTCTGGCCATTCTTGCCAGAACTTCAATATGGTTTCCGGGGGCTAGGAGTTGATGGTTCCCGGTGTGGGCTAGGAGGTTTTCAAGGTTCCCCTTCACCCTTACTAAGGCCTGACTCCTGCATAAGCCTGGAAGCCCCATCTGCGATTTCACAAGTTCGCCTAAGCCTGCTGTGAGCCTCATGGTTTCCAGCGAGAAATGGGCGAGCGTGATCAAGCCTCTAGGCAGGGGTGCATCTACAGAGATTCCCCTCCCCGTTTCGAAGTGGTTTTTAAGCTTGAATCCACGCCTTAAGGGGGCTGTGCAGTGGGCTAGGAGGAGGCTTCCCCCAGCCCTATCAGCCCAGGCGAGGTTAGCCATCCAAAGACTTCCACCCGAGAGCTTTGACAAGGCTAGGAATAGGGGTAGGCTATCCAGGTCTGCCTCGCAGATGGCTGGTAGGCCTTCCCCGTTTAGGAGGGCGAAGGGCAGGCAGGGTGTAAAACCATACCTTGAAATGAAGGGGAAGCAGTCTATGGTTACGGCTGAAACTTGATGTTTAACGGCAAGCCTCCTTAATGCGAGGTAAAGCTTCAAAGGTTTCAGGCTTTTAAGGCCAAGCTTCCTCTTTAAAGCCTCCACTTCCCCATCCTCAACCCTTTCGCAAGCCTCTGCAAGCTCTTCAACTCGCAGGGGTAAGGCTTTGAGGCCGAAGACTTTTCTAAGCCTTCTCAGCTTTGGCTTGAAGTGTTTAAATGCTTCCTCTTCGGCGGCTAGGAGGAAGCGGGAGGCCCTAATCGTTTTGAGGAGGTAGGAGGCTCTGGCTTCAGCTAAAATGGCGTTTGGAGGCTTCTCAAGCCTGCTGCAAACTATTTCACCTCTCCAGCCTCCTAAGGCTTCAAGCTTCTCCCTGGCTGCTAGGGCTGAGGGCAGGCTGTTATTCTCGGGGTAAGCTAGGAGAAGCCATGGTTTTCCAAAGGCTATTTGGGTTAGGGTTCTGCTGGTTCCACCGCTCGCAACGAAAACGACGATTGCATCATAGGCTTCAGGGTTGAAGTCTGGGATTTCCTGGGGTGAGCACACCAGCCCTGCCATTGAAACCCTTAATCCTCCAGCGAGAAGAGCTTTTCTAACCCTATCCGTCTTCCCTTTCACTTTTCCAGCGTGGATGGGGGAGGCTACAGGGATGAGGTAGACATGGGGCTTTTCCCTGCTAGCTTCCAAAACTCCCACGTTAAAGGTTTATAACTTGAAGGGGGAGGTAAATATTTTCGGGAAGGAAGGGTGAGGAAGAACATTCAGCTGTTTCAGCCCTCCATTGGGAGGGAGGAAATGGAGGCTGTTATGGGGGTTCTCCGGGATAAAACGCTTACGGATGAGGTTGGCTCAGGAGCCTACGTTAAAAAGTTTGAGGAAGCCTATGCCAGGTATGTTGGAGCCAAGTATGCGGTGGCTATGAGTTCTGGAACAGCGGCTCTCCATGCCTCCCTGCTACTGGCGGATGTGGGACCCGGCGATGAGGTTATTGTTCCAAGCTTCGCCCAAACCTCCACGGCGGAGGCTGTAGCCCTAACAGGAGCCAAACCAGTTTTCGCAGACATCAACATTAAAACCTACTGTTTAGACCCGAAGTCCGTGGAGGAGAAGATTACAAGTAAGACTAGGGCCATTATTCCTGTGCACGTTTTTGGGCTTATGGCTGAAATGGACGCTATCAGGGAGATTGCGAAGGAACACGACATATACGTGATTGAGTATGCTGGTCAGGCTCATGGTGCCGAGTTTAAGGGGCAGAAGGCTGGAACCTATGGTGACCTAGCCTGCTTCAGCTTTAACGCCCTAAGCATTATTACGACGGGTGAGGGAGGTATGGTAACCACCAACCGGAGGGATTACGCTGAGGAGCTTCAATCCATCAGGGTTCACGGCTTCGGAAGGTATGGGTCAAGCGAGAGGCTGGGCCACAACTACAAGATGACGGAGATTGCAGCTGCGCTTGGCTACTACCAGCTTCAAAAGCTTCCAAGACTCTTGGAGGCTAGGCGTAGGAACGCTCAAATCCTAACCTCCCTTCTTGAAAGCGTGGGGAGGCTTGAGCTTCCCGAGGAACCCCCAGAATATAAGCATGCCTGGAGCCTTTACACGGTTAGGCTTAGAGGGGGTAAGGTGGGGGAGCGAAACAAGCTGGTTATGAAGCTTAACGCTTCAGGTATTCAGGCGAAAATCTACTATCAGCCCCCCATCCACATGGCTCCCTACTACCGGCGGAAGTATGGGACAAGGCCGAGAAGCCAGCCTAACACGGAAACAGCAGCCCGCCAGGTTTTCTCGCTCCCCTGCCATCAAGGCCTAGGCGAAGAAGACCTCAAGTATATAGCCCAAAAGCTTAGGAAGCTCATCAAGTAGGCTGAAAAATTTTTCCTGGGTGAACTCTTTGACGGTTGAGGTTAGGAGGATTCTAAGGGAGCTTAGGGATGGAAGGATAAGCCTTGAGGAGGCTGAGCGGAGGCTTAAGCTTCTCCCCATCCTCCAAGTGGAAGACTACGTGAGGATGGATCTGGGTAGGGAGCGGAGGAGGAGCATACCCGAAATAGTTTACGCCCAAGGGAAGCAGACTTCCCAGCTTTTGAAGTTAGCGAGGGAGGTGGCTGAAGCCGAGGGTAGGGTTATTATCGCCAGAGCTAGGGAAGACCAGCTCGCAGCCCTGGTAAGGCTTAAACCGAAATTTGAGGTTGAGGCTTGGAGGGGGGCAGGCTTAGCCGTCGTAAGGAGAAAGGGTTTCAGAACCGTTAAGACGGGGGGTAAAGTCGCTGTTCTCACTGCTGGAACCGCAGATATTCCTGTGGCTGTTGAAGCTGAGGTTGTGGCTGGGGAGATGGGATGCGAAGTCTACCATGCCTACGATGTGGGGGTTGCAGGCTTCCACAGGCTGCTTGAACCACTGAAAAAGATTTCGGGTTGGGCTGACGTGGTTGTGGTGGTGGCTGGAATGGAGGGAGCCTTACCCTCCGTGGTGGCAAGCCTCCTCGACATCCCCGTCATAGGGGTTCCCTCCTCCGTGGGTTATGGCTATGGTGGTGGAGGTAGGGCAGCCCTCATGTCCATGCTTCAAACCTGCAGCCTAGGCTTGGCTGTGGTAAACGTGGATAATGGGGTTGGAGCTGGAGCCATCGCCGCCCTAATAGCCAACAGGGTTGCCATGGCCCGGGGGGAGAAGGCCTAACCCTTGAAGCCAGCCAGCCTTTTAAGGTCGCTATCCCCCATGCTCGCCTTCCTTCTCCTCCTGCCCATAGCTTCCCTTGCCTCCTTCTCCCTGGGGCAGGGCCACCTCAGCTCCCTCGCCTTTAGGCTGGGGGTTCCATGGAGTTTAGCCTCGGTTCTCCTCGCCCACGTAAGCTTCGAGCACCTCTACACAAACCTTCAAGCCTTCACCATCTACGGATTTGCCATCCTTTTTTCCACTGTTTTCCTAGCGTGGCTGACTGGAAGCCTGGGGGCTGCTTGGAGGCTGAGCTGGGGCTGCCTTACCGCAGGCTTTCTCCCCCACATCGTCATCCTACTCTTCCAGGGCTGGCTTCATCCCCAGGCAAGCTTCTACGGGATGTCGCTGGTTGTTTTCTCCCTCTACGGCTATGGCTTCACCCTAACGCTTTACCTTTCAATCTTCATTTTCACAGCCGCGTTTAGGAGGGTTTTAGGAGGCTTCAGCCTCCTTCTGGCAAGCCTACTAGCAGGCTTCCTCCTCCTCTTATTTCTCATCCCCCTAACCCAGGGCTTCACCTTCTTCGGCTTGGGGAAGCCTCAAGCTAATGTTGCAGGTCATGTAGCAGCCTCCCTTGGGGGTGCAATCACAGGCTCAGCCTTCCTCCCAAAAAAATTAATTTCACAGGAAAGTGAATATTAAGTCGAGTCTTCCTTAAAGGCTGGAAGTAGTGAAGCTGGTTGAAGGTTCTCCTGGTTCAGCCTCCAATCCCCCCGGAGGTGGAACTCCACTCGACGGCGGGGATGGTGGCCCCCTCCATGGGCCTAGCCTACCTAGCCGCTGTGCTAGAGCAGGCAGGCTATAAGGTTGAAATCCTAGACGCTCCAGCCCTAGAGTTAACCTACGAGAAGCTTGCAGGTGAAATTGAGAGGCGCAGGCCTGACGTGGTTGGAGTAACCGCCACGACCGCTGTTTCCCCAAGCGCTCTAAAAACGATTAGAA
>QMYD01000055.1 GCA_003662485.1 Candidatus Hecatellales archaeon
ACCCTGAGGAGGCAGGCTGCTTCCTAGCCGGAAACAGGAAATTCAAGGTTTTGCAGGCTGAGGAGGATAGAAGCATTATGGCGAAGGTTGAAAGCCCAAGCCCCAGCCGGGAGGACTTGGAGGCTGCTGAACGCTTCTCGCTTACGCCTGGAATGGTTGCAAGGCTTAGGAGGCTGGTGGAAGCCTGCAAACCCTACCATTCAACCCTAGTTTTCACCAACACGAGGGAGCATGCTGAAGCCTTAGCCTCAAACCTTAAGAGGCTTTACCCGGAGATGGCTGTGGAAGTCCACCACGGTTCCCTCTCAAGGGAGGTGAGGGTTGAAGCTGAGGAGAAGCTGAAGCAGGGACTCCTAAAAGCCTTGGTCTGCACAAGCTCGCTAGAGCTTGGGATAGATGTAGGCTTCGTCGACTTCGTCGTCCAGTATCATTCGCCCAGGCAGGCTGTGAGGCTTGCCCAGAGGCTTGGGAGAAGCGGCCATAGGGTTGGAGGCTTGGCTAGAGGCCTCATCCTCGCAGGCTGGCCTGACGACATCCTTGAGGCTGGAGTTCTACTGCGGAGGGTTTTGGAAGGTAGGCTTGAAGCCTCAGCCATGCATCGGAAGGCCTTAGACGTTTTAGCCCACCAGCTTGTTGGCTTAGCCCTAGACCTTGGGGGTAGGGTAAGCCTTGAAACAGCCTTAAAGGTTTTTAGGGAGGCTGAGCCCTTTAGGGAGCTTTCAGCCGAAGACCTTTACATGGCTGCCAGCCAGCTTGAAGGTGAAGGCTTGGTAAGGCTTTACAATGGAGATGTTAGGGTTAAGCCTCCAGAAGGCTATAGGTACTACTTTGAAAACCTTTCAACCATTCCTGAGGTTTCAAGCTTCCTCGTTGTGGACTACGCTGGGAGGAGGGTTGGAAGCCTAGACCAGGAATTCGTTGTTAAGCGTGGGAAGCCTGGAAGCCAGTTCATTTTGAAGGGGTCAGTCTGGCAGGTGTTAAGGGTGGATGAGGAGAGGAGGCTTGTTGAGGTGGAGGCGGCTGAGCCAAGCCCCGCAGCCATACCAGCTTGGGAGGGTGAGGTTATCCCCGTACCATTTGAGGTTGCCCTCGAGGTTGGAAGGCTTAGGAGGCTGGTTTGGGAAGCCTTGAAGAGGGGTGGAGACCCCTATAAGCCTCTGGAAGGATACCCCCTAAGCTTGGAGGCAAAGGATAAGGTTTTATCAGCCCTGAGGGAGCAGGTGGAGGCAGGCTTCCCCATCCCCTCTGACAGGCTTATCCTCATCGAGCAGTTTGAAAACTATATTCTCGTCCACGCCTGCTTTGGGGATAGGGTGAACCGAACCCTAAGCCGCCTGCTTGCAGCCCTGGTTACAGCAAGGATGGGTGTGGAGGTCGCCGTCCAATCCGACCCCTACAGGCTGGCTCTAACCTCTCCGAGACCCCTCGACCCCTACGCCATAGCCAGGGAGCTTAAGGCTTTAAAGGCTGAGGAGGCTAAAAGCCTCTTGGAGGCTGTTCTCGACCAAACCGAGCTTTTCAGCTGGAGGCTCTGGAACAACGCCAAAAGGTTTGGAGTGGTGGGGAGGGAAGCCCAGTATAGGCTTAGGGAAATCCAGGTGCTCCAGAAAACGCTTAAGGGGACACCCGTCTACAGGGAAACCTTCAGAGAGCTCTTCCACGAAGACCTCGACCTCGAAAACCTTTGCAGGGTTTTAGCCTGGCTGGGTGAGGGAAGCCTTAGGGTGGAGGTAGTTGTTAAGGGTGAACCCTCACCCTTAGCCATACCGCTCCTAGACAAGATTGCACCCCACGACCTTTTGAGGCCAGCCCTTGAGAGAGGTGAAGCCCTAGAAATTCTTAAGGCGAGGATTGCCTCCAAAACTGTTCGCCTCCTCTGCGCCTACAAGGGGGACTGGGAAACCATTAGGAGGGTGGAAAACATTCCGGAGAGGCTGAAATGTCCTAGGTGTGGTTCAACCCTCATAGCTGTGCTAAACCCCCAAGACAGGGAAGCCTTAGAGGCGGCTAGGAAGAAGCTTTCTGGGAGGAAGCTTAGCAGGGAGGAGGAGAGGCTTTGGCTTAACGTTTGGAGGAGTGCAAGCCTCGTTCAAACCTACGGTAGGAGGGCGGTGGTGGTTCTGGCTGCGAGGGGTATTGGGCCCACCACAGCTGTCAGGCTGCTTAGAAGACCCTATAGGGGTGAGGATGACCTATACCAGGCTATCCTCCAAGCTGAAAGGGAATATTTGAGGACGAGGATTTTCTGGGATTAGCCCTCCTCGGTTAGGTGGAATTCGCAGTGGGGGGCGCTCCTCCCAGCGCATTTAACCTCCACAGCCTTAAACCTCACCCCGTAAAGGTTAGTGAAAAAGCCTGCGAGAATGCCTCTGAAGAGGTCGCAGCCCACTTCCAGGTCTAAGTCCTTCCTGGCTAGGGCCTCCCAGAGCTCCCTAACCCTAACCAAAGCTTTAATCCTGTCTTCCTCAGAGATTTCAACTTTCTCAGGAATCTGCCAGCCAGCCGACATACTGTATATCAGGAAAACCTCTATAATCTTCCTTGGAGGAAGCTCTATCCCACCGCTTGCGGCTGTAAGCATCCTTTTGAAATGGCTAGCCAAGGCGTCTCCAAAGTCGAAGCCCAGCTTGTAAAGGATGAAGCTAGCCCCCGTGCCAAAAACCCTGTAGAGCTCTGTTAAAACCTTGGAGAGCATTTCAGCGCTGAAGATAATCATTCGAACCCCTCCACGACTCGTCATGGGGAAGTGGAGGACGTCTACGATAACATCCTGCTCGGGGCCAGCCCACTTCACGGAAACCACTTCAGGCAGCTTCCTGAAAGAGTCTAGGAAGCCCTCAAGATTCTCCACTTGACTCACATCTATGAAGAAAACCCATTCAAAGCCTTCGGGTAGAAGCTGCTTGTAGGCTCTCAGAACACTAACCTTTTGGGCTGCGAGCATATCTACAAGCTTGTGGTGGAAGCCTGCACTCTCATAGGCGTAGGCTGCAGGCTTCCCCGTAATGGATAGGATGAAAAGCTTCCTTCCAGGTTCAACCACTATGAAGGGAAACTCCTTTGGCTTAAGTTCTTCCAAAGAAGGCTTTCCTCCAACCCTTATAGAAGGCTTCCCCAGAAAACCTTATTAAGGATTCCTTAGTTTTCGGAAGAGTTCAACCCTACCTTATTCATGTTCAAGGCTTAAGGTTAGGCTTAAATGGTTGAAGGCTCTCATCCATATTCTTGGTGGGTTTAAGCCTTGGAGTTTAAGGGTAGGGACATTATTTCAATCAGGGACTTCACCAGGGAGGAAATAGACTACATTTTGAGGACGGCTGAGCGAATAGAGCGAATGGAGGCTTCAGGAGAACCCTTAAACCTCTTAAGTGGGAAATTTCTCGGAATAATCTTTTTTGAGCCCTCCACGAGGACGAGGCTGAGCTTTGAGGCTGCTATGAAGCGGATGGGGGGCGGCGTAATAGGCTTTGGAGAGCCTGAAATGAGCTCGGTGAAGAAGGGAGAAACCCTCGCCGACACCATTAGGGTGGTGGAAAACTACGTGGATGCCTTGGTTTTGAGGCATCCCATGGAGGGCTCAGCGAGGCTAGCTGCAGACTTCGCCAGGATCCCCGTGATTAACGCTGGCTCTGGGGCTGAGGAGCATCCAACCCAAGCCCTCCTCGACCTCTACACCATTCACAAGGAGAAGGGCCGCATCGACGGGCTTGAAATAGGCGTTCTAGGCGACCTCCGCTATGGGAGAACTGTGCACTCCCTAGCATACGCCCTCGCCAACTACGAGGTAACCCTACACCTCATCTCCCCGCCAGAACTTCGAATGCGGAGGGAGGTCCTCCTAGACATAGAGGGCAAAATCAGGGTGGAACAGGCTGAAAGAGTTGAAGAGGTAATCCCAAGGCTGGATGTCCTCTACGTGACGAGAATCCAGAAGGAGCGCTTCCCAGATCCAGCTGAATATGAGAGGGTTAGGGGGGCCTATAAGGTTGATGGGGGACTCTTAGCCAAGGCTAAGCCCGACCTCATCGTTATGCATCCTCTGCCAAGGGTGGATGAGATAGCGCCTGAGGTTGATCAAACACCCCATGCTGTATACTTCAGGCAGGTGCGCTACGGCCTCATCACTAGGATGGCTCTCCTAGGCCTCGTAATGGGAGCTCTCTAAGCCTGTTTTCGGGGGGTTAAACGTGGAAGCCTCCACGGTTAGGCTTAGAAGGCGGATTATAAGGGTTAGGTGGAGGTGTAAGCGTAAGGGGGTGATTAAGGCTAAACGCTACCTCCGATGGTGGCTTCAAATCCCAGCCAGCGTAGACGTTTCAGACCTAATTGGACTGCCGCTAAAAGCCTATAGGGATGGGAGGAAAATCATTTTCGAGCCCGCCTAAACTCCTATTTGGACCCAAGGAAGCCAAGCCAACCCCTAACCAGAAACCCAAAACCCTATAGGGAAGATTTTCCAAGTTTATGGCATCTAGCCTTTATAAGCCAGCCAGCTACCCCCTCCCCTTCAAAGGGGAGATTTAGAGTTTCTTGGGGGCCAAAGGGGGAAAATCCGGGGTGAAGTTTTTCCTTCCCAGTGTTGAAAAGGCTAATCAGGCTTGGAGTGGAAGCCTACTAAGGCCCCTCCGGAAGGCCGCTGGAAACCGCCCCTTTAAGGGCGGCTGATGGGGCGGCCTCGCTGAAGCCTCCCTTCTAAGCCGAGCCTCCAACCCCTCTCCCCCGGCGAGGCCGCCCCCTGGAGGGGTGGAGGTCCCCCTTTGGGAAGCCATAGGAGGCTTTTCCGAAGGTTCCTCCTCAGAGAGCTTGCCAAAGCCTTTAGGGAGGCCTTCAGAGACCGGGAAAAAGCGGAGCTCGTGGCCAGGGGAGACTACCCCTTCCTAAACGTTAGGAGGGGGGAGGTTTTAACCGCCCCAAGATACGTTAACCCAAGCCTGGAAAGAGCGCTGGAAATGGGAGCCAGCAGAGGTGGGAGGAAAAGGGAAGGCTGAAACTAGGTGGAGGCTTCCGAGGAGGCTCTTCGAGGGACCCTCCTATGAGGCTGCCAGCGGAAGGCTAAGCGTTGAAGCCGACAGGGAGAAAATAAGCTTCCGCCTCCAAGTCTTCGAGGCTACAGGCCCCCACAAAACCGTTTTAGACCTCTACGCTGGCAAGGGCTACCTAGCCTGGCTCTACGCAAAGGGCTGCGAAAAACTAATCTGCGTGGAGAAGAACCCCAAGTATTTCAGGGTGCTCCAGCGAAACCTCTCCGAATACGGTGGTAAAGTAGCCCTATACTGCATGGACAATCTTAAATGGCTTGAATGCTGCCTAAACGTGGAGGAGCCCATAACCTTCGTAGACTTCGACGCCTACGGGACACCCGCCCTCCAAATTCAAAGATTCTTCGCCAAGTATCCTGTGAGGAGGCTGATGGTAGCCTGCCTAACCGACGGCCTAATCTTCAACCTAAGACGGATGAGCAACGCAGACCTGAGAAGACTTTACCTCCAAGACTTCTACCTAGACGGGCTGGCTGGAAAGCCTGGGGAGCCCAAAAGCATTCAAGAGCTTGGCGAATACGTTTTCCGCATTCAGTCTGGCCTCCTAGACGTGCTTGCCATGCGGTTTGGCTTCCAAGCCTACCCCCTATACTTCAAGGTGAATAAGCGCTGCACAGCCTCCTATTCAGCCTACCTCCTGCTCCCCAAACTGGTTGGAGCCGCAGACTTCAAACGCTACGTAGGGTTAAGGGTGGCAAAGTATGGGAGGCGAATATCCACCGAGGAGGGTTCTGGAAACCCTAGCTAGGCTAACCCAAGAACACTTCATAGAGGTTCAGTGGGATGACGCCTGCGAGATGAGGGATGTATCCATAGACGACATAGAAGAAAACTATAAGACGACGATAACGGTTTCAGGCTGGTTCTACGGGCTTAGGGACAGCTACCTCATCCTCATCAACGAGAAGTCGTATTACGGCTATAGGGTGCTCGCCATCCCCATAGGAACCATAACCAAGATTAGAATTCTAACGAGGAGGCCGAAAAAGAAGGTGCTTCGAATCCTCAAGCGGGAGGGAGCCATCCCCGTAAAGGTGGTCCACATCTATGTTAAGTCGAAGGAAGCTTCCCAGGTTAACTTTTAAGGGCCTAGTCTTCGGGGAGGCAGACTGGAGAGGCCTCATAGCTCTAAGCCTAACCATAGGCTACCTAGCCACCCTCATCCTTGGGAGGCCGGACAGCCAAGTTCTAGGCGTAGCCGTAGGCCTCGTGGTAGGCTGGTACTTTGGAAGCAGGCCTAAGCCCAAGAGTAAACATGCCAGGCTTGGAAGGGTTAAACCATTAAAGATACCCCTCGCCACGGAGAAGCATAAGGACTTCCAGGCGATTAAGGGGAGGCTTGTTGAAGCCTTAAAGGAGGCTGGAAGCTACCATCCAGCCTATGATGACCCCCTCCTAGGCGAAATGGCTAAAGCCATCATCGACCTTAAAGCCGTCGACAGCTTCGTGGAGAAGGCCATAAAAAACAATGATTTGAAGGAGTTTCAGGCTGCTTTAAAGGCTAAGCTAAACCTTTTGGCTATGCTTCGAAGCATGGCTGACTCCCTCGCTATTTCAAGGAGGAGTAGGATTGGGAGGGGTGGGGAGAAAAAGTTCAGGGAAACCATGGCTGGAAGGCTTATGGAGTTGATGACGGCTGGAAGCCTTGAAGGTTTCCCCCATGCTGAGGAGGGCGCTGGAGAGGGCTAGAGGAGACCCAGTCTTCTTCGCTAGGTGGCTGCTCAAATTCAACCCCAAAAGCTACCAGGAAAGGTTTCTAAGAGATCCCTCAAAGCGCATAGTGTTACGGTGGTGTAGGCAGTCTGGGAAGTCCACTAGCCTAGCCGTGAAAGCCCTATGGTTTGCTGTTTCGCATCCTGGAAGCCTCATCCTCCTCGTAGCCCCAAGCCTCCGCCAGTCGCTAAACCTTATGGGGAGGGTGGAAAACCTGCTGGGAAACCTGCCTGAAGATGCTAGGTGGCTCATGGTTGAGGAGGTTTTAAAGGCTGAGGTTAGGCTTTGGGGTGGAAGCCGAATTCTCGCCCTACCAGCCAAGCCTGAAACGCTTAGGGGCTACACTGCCCACATGGTGCTCGTAGATGAGGCTGAATACTTTAGGGAGGCGGAAAACCTCCTATACGGCGTCTTATACCCCACGCTTACGGCCACC
>QMYD01000056.1 GCA_003662485.1 Candidatus Hecatellales archaeon
GATGAAATATTGGAGAAAGCGCACAATTCTGGTGCACCCTACATTTACGGTGAGAAGGAGGGGGGTGGAACCTCCGTGATCTATGTTTCCGACGTACCACTTGAGGGGTTGGGACTCCCCAGGGTGGATTACAGAACTCCCTCAGCCTTCAACCTCGACTTGCTCAAACAGTTCTTCGGGATAGGAATCGTAAGCCTAATAGTGGTGCCAGCCGTCTACTACCTTCTTAAGAGGGGGAGGAAGAAATGATCGACTTGTCAGGATTCTTAGGTGGATTCCTAGGTGGAGAAGTTTGCTGGGGTATGCTGATTGCCCTATACCTTTACCTTGGAGGCCTCGCTGGGGGAGCCTTCCTCAGCGGCTCCATGGCCCACCTGCTAGCCCGTGAAAACGAGACCTACAGGGTTTTCGCAAGATCTGGAGTTTATATTGGGACAGCTGCCATCCTCCTAGGCTTGATACCCTTAATCCTCGACTTGAAACGTTTCACGGTAGCTCCCGTAAACGTGCTCTTCGCCTTCAGCCATGTACCCGAATCCATGATGAGCGTGGGAACCTGGATTATATCGATTTTTGCATGTCTTGCCGTGGTAACCTCCATCCTCTGGCTTTTCTATGGCGTGGAGCGGAAGGTTCAGATTGGAGGCGAGGTAAAACTCTACCTTGAAAGCGTGCAGGAGAAGGTGTTAATGTTTTTTGAGGTGGTGGGCTGCATCTTCGCTGTTGCAACCATGACCTACACGGGGCTGCTTCTATCCTTCGCTAGGCGGATAGTTTTCTGGGGTTCACCCCTCCTCCCCTGGCTTTTCACGGCTTCAGGGGTTTCAACAGGTCTAGTTGCCTCCGGCCTCTTCATACCCATCATAGGCGTCCTCGTACCTAGGCTTTGCCCAGAGTTCAGAGAGCTTCTCAACAGGAGTGCGGAGCTATTTAGGGTTCAGAAGAGGGTGGAGGGCTTTGACATCCCCCTAATCCTAGGCGAAATCATCCTAGTTTTCGCCTACCTCCTCACAGTGGCTGGAACTAGAGGCTTTGCCAACGTGGTTTTCGGCGTGCTGAGCGGAGCCTTCTGGGTGGGCTTCATCCTCATAGGCCTACTCATACCAATAATTCTGTGGCTCTGGCTTAAACTTAGGGAGAAGCCGGTGCTCTACCAGCCCGTAAACTTCGCACTAATCTACTTAAGCTTCGTCCTCGTCCTTATAGGAGGATTCTTCCTTAGGTACGTGGTGCTCTTCGGCGGTCAGCTTTAGAGCTTCCCTTTTTAATCAGAGCAAATCCTCCTCCCATTTACTTCAGAGTTTCAGCCATATTTGCGGCAGGCTCTCCGCCACTCGGCTTCCACAGCTCTCATAGCTTTCAGCCTCTTCCTCAGCATAGGTAAAGGCTTGTGGCTTTGGTTGGATTCTACCCGCCTCCTACCCGCTGGCTGTAGCATCGTGGTCCTGTTTAAGTTTGCCAGCCTATACCTTTTCGCCTTCCTTCTTGCCGTGGTGGACTAAAAACCTTAAGGTTCTTATCGGTTCATGGTTATCCCTTTCTTCGTGGTGGTGAGGGTGGATAGGATTACTATGGGTCATGGGGCTGGTGGAAGCCTAACCCTCCAACTCGTGAAAAACCATGTTTTGAAGGCTCTAGGTGGAAGCCCCTTCGAGGTTCCCTTAGAGGCCTTGGACGATGCAGCTGTGGTAGATGGGATCGTTTTGAAGTCGGACAGCCACACGGTGAAGCCCCTCTTCTTCCCTGGAGGAGACATTGGAAGGCTTGCCGTTTCCGGAACCGTGAACGATATCGCCGTGATTGGAGCGGAGCCTGTAGCCCTTGCAGCCGGGATGGTTCTTGAGGAGGGTCTACCACTCCTAGACTTCGAACGCATCCTAGAAAGCATGAGGGCTACATGCCTTGAGGCAGGGGTTTGGATAGTTACGGGGGACACTAAGGTGGTGGAAAAGGGCAGCCTGGGCGGCATGATCATTAATACTTCGGGGATTGGGAGGCGGGGTGAAGCCCTTGAACACAACCTCAAGGTTGTTAGGCGGTTTAGGCCTGATTTCAGGGCTAGGTGGCTTCTAGACTCTAACCTGAAGCCTGGAGACAAGATTATAGTTTCGGGAACCATGGGAGACCATGGGGTGGCCCTCCTATCCTTCAGGGAGGGCTACGGCTTCGGCTATGAGTTGAAGTCAGATGTAGCCCCCATAAACAGGCTTACTGGAATGCTTCTAGCCGAGGTTGGAGGAATTGTGGCTATGAAGGATCCCACGAGGGGGGGCCTAGCCACCAGCCTTAACGAGTGGGCTGAAAAGTCGGGGGTGGGCATCCTAATCCGGGAGGAAGCCATACCCATCCGTGAGGGGGTAAGGGCTGCCTGCGAAATGCTTGGCTTAGACCCGCTTGAAATAGGAAATGAGGGGAAGGCTGTGATAGGTGTGGTTCCGGAGAAGGCTGAGGAGGTTTTGGAAGCCCTGAGAAGCCATCCTCAGGGTAGGGAGGCCCAGATTATTGGTGAAGCCACCAGCCGCTTTGAAGGGGTAATTGTTGAAACCCAGGTAGGCGGGAGGAGACCGCTTCCTCCACCCCTAGGAGACCCCATCCCCAGGATATGCTAAACCCTTTTACCATGGCGGTACTTATACTCGATGTTACAGGTTCCCTCTATGGAAACCATGCATGGGCCTATAGGCGTCCTAGGCGTGCAAACCCTAGCGAAAAGAGGGCAATCCCATGGGTTAATAAGGCCTCTAAGAATTTCCCCACACCTGCACCCCCTAGCCTCTGGGGGTTCAGCCTCCCTAACCTCGGCTAGCTCATCCTCATAGCGAAGTCTTGCATCATACTTCTGGAAAGCCCTTTTAAGCCTCATCCCTGAGGCTTGAATCTCGGGGAAACCCCTCCACTTTAAAGCGTAAGGCTCAAAAACTTCTTCAAGGATTTTCAGTGCCTTAGGGTTTCCCTCAAAGCGGACACTCCGCTTATACTCGTTTTCCACTTCCGCCCTGCCCTCAGCCACCTGCCTTGCAATCATGTATACGGCCATGAGGAGGTCTAAGGGCTCGAAGCCTGCAACCACCTGGGGGATGTGGAAATCCTTTGAAAGACTGATGTAGGGTTTCACGCCTATAATAGTGCTAACGTGGCCTGGCTCTATGAGGCCGTGAAGCCTAATTTCGCCCATCTCCAGGATAGCCCTAACAGCCGGCGGAATATACCGGTGGCAGGTTAGCACCGTAAAGTTTTCCGGAGGCTCCGTAAGCAGCACGGAGGCGGTGCTTGGAGCCGTTGTCTCGAAGCCTACCGCTAGGAAGACGGTTTCAAGCCTCTTCTCCACTGCCAGCTTTAAGGCGTCCTCCACGCTGTAAACCACTCGGATGTCGCAGCCCTCAGCCCTAAGGTCGAGTAGGCTGCCTCCATTACAGGGAACTCTTGAGGCATCCCCGAAGGTTGCGATGGTTTTACCCTTCCTCGCCAGAACCGCAGCCTCCAAGTATTCCCGGTTGGTGGTTACACATACGGGGCATCCGGGACCCTGCCTTACCTCTACGCCTACCCCACGGAGGAGGCTATCCAAGCCGAAGCGTACAAGCGTGTCCTGATGGGTTCCGCAGACATGCATAAGCCTTAAGCTTCCAATCTTAAGCCTCCTAATCCCCTCAAGGATTTTCTCCGCCATAGCTCTGTCTCTAAACCTGAACAAGGAGGCGTTACACCTCTATCCGGATGGATTTAATGGAGAAGTCCCTACCCTCCACGATGGAGGCTTCCCCACCACATTTGGGACAGCGGAGGAAGGGTATGCCAAGATGATAGTAGGGGTTATCCTCAACGGAAATACCACCCTTATAACCGCACTTCGAACACTGGATTACGCCCTCCTTTTCCTCTATTCGAAGCCTAGAGTTTTCGAGAATGGTTCCCTCAGAGAGAACCTTATAGGCGAACCTTAACTGTTCAGGATTAAGGAAGCTAAGCTTTCCAACACTCACCCTAACCTCCAAAACCCTTTTAGCATTCCGCCTTTTAGCCTCCTCTAAAACCAGTTCTACCATCTGGCTTACCGCTGAAAACTCGTGCAAAGAGCATCCTCCAAACTAGAGTTTCAGCGTCTCCCTCAAGTTTTGGATTCCCAGACCTGTCTTACAGCTTGTGCGTACAATCGCTAGTTTCGGGTTAACCCTTCTTATGTCGGCTTCAAGCCTTTCCACATCCGCCCCAACGGCTTGGGCTAGGTCCACCTTGTTCAGGGCTACCACATCCACTGTTTGGAAGGTTAGGGGATGCTTCACGATGATGTAGGGGCTTTCCACCACACTTACCACGGCCACCCTCCTATGGGCTCCAAGGGGGAAGTCAGCCGGACAAATAATGTTTCCAACGTTTTCGATGAAGACTAAGTCTAGCTGTTGGAGGTTAAGTTTTTCTAGGGCTTTGGCTACGAGGTTGGCGTCGAGGTGGCATTCCCTACCCGTATTCACTTGGACCACTGGTACTCCAAGGCCTTCCAGCAACTCCATGTCTATGGTGGTGGTTAGGTCTCCACCTATCACGCCTATCCTGTATTCGCCCTTTAAGGCTTCAACCAGCCTCCCTATGAGGCAGGTTTTACCCGAACCCACGGAGCCCATGAAGTCTATGGCCCTAACCCCAAAGCTTTCAAGCAGCCTCCTATTAGCTTCAGCCAGCTCAAGATTCCTACGCTGAAGATTCACATCCAATTCTATGTCTAAGATTTCTCCACCCTCTTCAGCCTTAACGATTTCAACCAAGCCCTTCAGCCTCCAACACTTCCTCCCAGAGCTTTAGGGTTTTCTCCGCCTCTTCACGGTCTAGAAGCTGGATGGCGAAGCCTGCGTGAACGATAACGTAGTCTCCAACTTCAACCCTTTCAAGCAGGGAGATGTTAATCTCCCTGGTTACCCCTCCTCCAAAGTCTACCCTAGCCCTGCTTCCCGAAACCTCTAGGACTTTAGCTGGAATGGCCAGACACATGTTTAGGCTCCCTTTAAGCCTAAGCCCCTAATAGGCTGGGGCATATTTTAACCTTCCACAGCAGCCTTAAAGGCTTGGCCAAGTGATAGCCCCCCATCACCAGGTGGAACCTTAAGGTTCACGTAAAACTTTAAGCCTCTTTCCTCAACCAGCCTCCTAAAGGTGGAAACAATGTGGTGGTTGAAGGCTACCCCACCAGTGAAGCCTACCGCCTTAACTCCAAGCCTTTCAGCTTCGGAGCAGGCTAGTTCAGCCAGGCCTTCAGCCAAATACTCCTCCACGGTGTAGGCTAGGTCTTCAACCCTAAATCTTCCAAGACCCTCCAGTAGGGCGATTATGAGGTTGGAGGTTTTCAGCGTTCCCCCCGAGATTTCCGGTTTAAGGTTTAAGATTTTTCTTCCCCGGCTGGCAGCTGCCTCAAGCTTCATGGCAGGCTCCCCCTCATAGGTTCTCCTATAGCATATACCTAGCAGGGCTGCAGCTGCGTCTAGAAGCCTACCCGTGCTCGTCGTAGCCGTGTAGCGCCGCTGCCTGAACATTTTCACTATAACCTCAGCTTCACGGTCTCCATAGGGTAGGTGGGAGGCTTGAGCTTTCAGCCACTCCTCAGCCCCACTAAAGCCCGCCTGAGCGAGGATTCCATAAGCCATTCTCACGGGGTATAGGGCTGCGAGGTCTCCGCCTATCATGGGCTGCTCCTCTAGGTGGCCGAGCCTCCTCCACTCGTTCAGGCTGCAGTAGAGGATTTCTCCACCCCAAGCCTTCCCGTCGACACCGTAGCCGAAGCCGTCGCAGACTGCTGCCACCACCTCCCCGAGCCCGTGTTCGGCTAGGAGGCTTAGGGCGTGGGCGTGGTGGTGCTGAACCTGGATGAGGGAGCATCCAAACTCTTCCGCATGCCTCCTAGCCAGAAGGGTGGAGTTGAAGCGTGGGTGTAGGTCGCAGGCTAAAACCTCGGGTTTAACACCTGTTAGGGTGAGGAGTCTCCTCACGGTTTTCTCGAGGTATTCTACTCCCTCAACCTTTTCCACCTCTCCAACATACTGGCTTAGGAAGGCTTTGCCGTTGAAGGCTATACAGGCTGTAACGTTTTCCTCAGCCCCATAGGCTAGGGCAACTCTTCGTAGGCTTCCTCCAACCCTTATGGGTGCTGGAGCATAGCCTCGGGAGCGTCTGATGAAAACAGGCTTCCCATCAACAGGTTTAACCACGGAGTCGTCGCAGGGCTGGGCTATCCTACGCTCGTGGTGGAGGAAGTAGTCTACGAAGCCTGCCAGCTTTTTTAGGGCTTCCTCACTGGTGTAGATGATGGGTTCGGCTGGAAGGTTTCCGCTGGTCATGACGAGGGCTGGCTCTCCTCTTGCGCCTTCGAAGAGGAGGTAGTGGAGGCCTGTGTAGGGGAGCATTACCCCCACATTGTGGAGGCCTGGAGCAATCTCCTCAGCCAAATAGTAGTCTTCAGCCTTCCTCAAAAGCACTATAGGCCTCTCAGGTGAGGTTAGAAGCTTTTCCTCAAGGCTTCCAACCTCAGCAAAGGTTTTCACGGCTTCAAGGCTTCTCGCCATGATGGCGAAGGGCTTCTGCTCCCTAAACTTAGCCTTCCTAAGCCTCCTAACAGGCTCGGGGTTTAGGGTTGAAGTGGCAATATGGAAGCCTCCAATCCCCTTCACAGCTACAATGAAGCCTTCGGCTAGGAGTCTTCCAGCCTCGACGAAGGGGTCCTCAACCTCAATTCTCCGGCCTTCCCTATCGGTTAGGTAGGCTTTTGGGCCGCAGTTGGGGCAGGCTACGGTTTGAGCGTGAAACCTCCTATCCTCTGGGCTATTATATTCTTGGAGACATTGGGGGCACATAGGGAAATCCCTCATGGTAGTGTTAGGCCTGTCGTAGGGTAGCCTCTCAATAATGGTGTAGCGGGGCCCACAATTCGTGCAGGTAATGAAGTAGTAGCGGTGCCTACGGTTTGAGGGGTTAAAGAACTCTTCGAGGCATTGGCTGCAAATGGAGAGGTCTGGGGGGATAATGGAGCCTGCTTCACCCCTCTCCTCCGTGCTCTCAAGGATAGTAAAGCCTTTGAAGCCTTCCTCCTCCCTTACAAACTTCACGTCAAGCCTACTTATGCTGGCTGCTGGAGGCTTCTCCTCCCCCATCCGCTGGATGAAGCTTTTCAAGCTTGCTTCATCCCCTTCCACGA
>QMYD01000057.1 GCA_003662485.1 Candidatus Hecatellales archaeon
GAGGCTGTGAAAGCAGGGGTTCCAGCCAGCTTTGCAGCCGCAGCCCTAACCGAAACCATGAAAAACTTGGAGAGGCGTGGGGTTCCCGTTGAAAGGCTTGAGGACAGCCAAATCCTCGAAATATTCAGGCTGATAGGTTCAGGGGTAACCGCCAAGGAGAACTTCGCCTTCCTCGTGGAGGAGGCTGCGAAAACAGGTGAACCACCCTCAACCCTCATCGAGAAACACGGCTTAAAGCTAATGTCCGCTGAGGAGGTTGAAGCTCTCGTTGAGAAGCATGTTGAGGCTGAGGCGGAAAGGCTTAGGGAGCTTGGAGGCAGAGCCTTCAGCCAGCTTATGAAAATGGTTATGGCGGAGGTTAGGGGTAAAGCTGACCCAGCCCTCGTATCAGCCATAGCCAGGAAAAAGCTTGAAGCCTTAGGCCTATAGAAACCTTTACCTACCTCTTCCAGCAAAAATTTAGGTTTAGGTGGAAAGGGTTGAGCCTAGAGCAGATTAGCAGGGTTTTAGTGGTTGGAGCAGGCGTTATGGGCTCGGGTATAGCTCAGGTTTTCGCCCAGGCAGGCTACCAGGTAACCATGGTTGACATAGCCCAAGAGTTCCTCGATAAGGGTATGGCTTCCATCAAGTCTAATCTTGAAAGGGCAGCAGCCAAAGGGAAAATATCGAGGGAGGAGGCTGACGCCATCCTCAGCCGGATAAAAACCACCCTAAACCTGGAGGAGGCTGGGAGGGAGGCAGACTTCGTGGTTGAAGCCGTAGTGGAAAAGATGGATGTGAAGAAGGAGGTTTTCAGCAGGCTTGACAAGGTCTGCCCAAGCCATACCATCCTAGCCTCCAACACCTCCACTCTAAGCATTACCGAGATGGCTTCCGCCACTGGGAGGCCTGACAAGGTAGCTGGAATGCACTTCTTCAACCCCGCCCCCGTGATGAGGCTGGTGGAAGTAATAGCTGGAGCCCAAACCTCCCAGGAAACCCTAACCACCGTGAAGGCCCTAGCCGAAAAACTGGGTAAAACCCCGGTTGAGGTTAAGGAGTCTCCAGGCTTCGTGGTTAACAGGCTTCTAACGCTAATGCTGAATGAGGCCTGCTTCCTCCTCATGGAGGGTGTAGCCAAGCCTGAAGACATCGACACAGCTATGAAGCTTGGCTGCAACCATCCCATGGGGCCCTTCGAACTTATGGACCTGGTAGGCTTAGACATCGTGCTCGCCATAGCTGAAACCCTATACCAGGAGACAGGTGACCCCAAGTTCAGGCCTGCACCCCTCCTGAGAAAAATGGTTAGGGCAGGCCTCCTAGGAAGAAAAACTGGCAGAGGCTTCTACACCTACCAGAAATAGGAGGCTTGAGGCTTGGCTGAAGAACCCGTAGTCCTCTACGAGGTTAAGGGGAAGGCAG
Source organism: Candidatus Hecatellales archaeon (assembly GCA_003662485.1). Lineage (GTDB taxonomy): Archaea > Thermoproteota > Bathyarchaeia > Hecatellales > Hecatellaceae > B25. The sequence goes on from QMYD01000057.1 coordinate 1,405, forward strand.
CCTGGATAACATTGAATAGGCCTAAATCCCTAAACGCCCTAACCCCAGAGGTCTTCGAAAAGCTGAACGAGGCGCTGGATAGGGCTGAAGCCGACCCAAACATCATCGCCGTGGTTATTACGGGTGCTGGGAAGGCCTTCTCCGCAGGAGCCGACGTAGCCGAATTCAAAACGTCAGACGTGGAGAAGGTTAGAGGCTTCATTAGGATGGGTCAGCAGACCATGCTCCGCTTAACCTTCTACCCTAAGGTTACCATAGCCCTAGTTAATGGGGTTGCGGTTGGAGGGGGATGCGAGCTTACCCTAGCCTGCGACTTCAGGATTGCCTCGGAAAACGCTAGGTTCGGCCAGCCTGAGCCTAGGTTAGCCCTCATCCCAGGTTGGGGTGGAACCCAAAACCTCCAGCGGATTCTAGGCCAAGCAAGGGCGAGGGAGCTCCTCCTAACAGGCCGAATAATAGATGCAAGGGAGGCTGAAAGGCTGGGCCTAGCCAACAAGGTGGTAAGCCCTGAGGAGCTTGAGAAGGCAGCCCTCGAACTGGTGGATGAAATTGGAGGCTTAGGGCCCCTAGCCATTAAAGCCATCAAGGAAGTTCTGAACAGGGGGAGGGAAGCCCTAGAAGCAGGCTTCAACTTTGAAATGGAAAAGTTCATGGAGTGTTTTCAAACCGAGGATAGGGTTGAAGGTGTAAACGCCTTCTTCGAGAAGCGTAAACCAGCCTTTAAAGGCAAATAAAAAAGTTCAGGTGGTTTAGAGGCTTCTCTCCTCCCCTACTTTTTGAGGGCCTTCCTTAGGGCTTCGGTTAGGGCTGGAACCACCTTATACAGGTCTCCAACGATCCCGTAGTCGGAGTCGGCGAAGATGGGTGCCTCCGGATCCTTATTTATGGAAACCACGATCTTTGAGCCTCTAATCCCCGCTACATGCTGGATGGCTCCCGAAATCCCCACGGCAATGTAGAGGGCTGGCTGAACCTTCTTGCCTGAAAGGCCCACCCACTCCGTGAACCAGCCTCTATCAGCGGCTATAGGCCTGGTGCAGCCAACCTGGCCTCCCAAGACTTCGGCGAGTTCTTCGAGAAGCTTGAAGTCCTCCTTCTGCTTTAGTCCTCTTCCACCGCAGACTACGACGGGTGCCTCCTCAATCCTCACCCCAGCCACAGCCTTCGGCTTTGCTTCAACAATCTCAACCTTTGAAGGGCTAATTTCAGCTTCAACCTTTACGGCTTCAGCCTTCCGGCCTTCAACCCTCTTCTTCTCGAACATTCTTGGAGGAATGGTGGCTATGATAGGTCTTCCACCAATGGTGTGGGTGGAGGTAACCTTCCCCCCAAGGACAATCCTCTTCATCCTCAGCTGGCCTTCCTCAACATTTAAGGCTACACATTCAGTGACACATCCTGTTCCAAGCCTCTCCGCAAGCCTTGGAGCAAGCTCCTTCCCCCGCTTGCTCGCACTCATCAGGAGGATTTCAGGCTTAGCCTGCGAAACAACAGCGTGCAGGGCTTCAGCGCAGGCCTCAGCCAGCAAGCCTTTAAGGTTGGGATTTTCCACGAGGTATACCTTGTCCGCCCCGTAGGCTGCTAGCTCCTCAACGTTAGCCTCAACCTTTTCGCCTAATAGGACTGCTGAAACCTCTGCTTGAAGCTGGTCGGCTATTTCCCTCCCCTTGCTTAAAAGTTCGAGGAGGTTTTCCTTATCCTCGGAGTAGGCCATTACACCCTTGTAGGCTTCAGCCATCTCCAGCTACACCCCCAAAACCTTCTCCTTCAGCAGGTTGGAAACCAGCTCTTGGACAGCTTCCTCCACCGGCTTCTCCTTGATAATCAGCCTCTTCCGCTCCACGGCGAAGCCCTCAAGCTTAACCGTTTTAAGCGTTGAAACCTCCTCAAGCTTCTCCTTGGAGAGTCCGAGGTCTTCCAGCTTCCAAGTCGTCATAGGCTTCTTGGAGGCCTTAAGGATTGCCATGAGGCTTGGAATTCTTGGAACGTTTATCTCCCTGGTTACGGAGACTAGGGCTGGCATGGAAACCTTAACGGTTATGTAGGCGTCTTCAAGGTCTCTCTCCGCCACCACGCTGCCGTCTTCAAGGCTTAAGCTCCTAGCATAGGTAACTTGAGGTATGCCCAGTTTTCCAGCGAGTCTTGGTCCAACCTGACCTGTATAGCCGTCGGTGGTAGCCTCCCCGCAGAGGATGAGGTCGAAGCTTCCCATCTTCTGGATGGCAGCTGCTAACGCCTCAACGGTGGCGGCTGTGTCAAGCATTCCACCGGAGGGATCTTCAACGACATAGGCTTCATCAGCCCCCATGGCTAGTAGCTCCTTCAAGCCGTCCTTAGCGGAGGCAGGCCCAAAACATAAAGCCTTAATGGTGCCTCCATGCTTCTCCTTCAGGTTTACCGCAGCCTCCATGGCGTTCTTATCTATGTCGCTTATTCTTCTTGGAACACCTTCGAGGACGGGTTTTCCAGAGGGGTCTATCTTTATCTCAGCCACATCCCACGCGTATTTGGCGCATACGATTATATCCACCATTTTTACTTCCCCCATCTAACCGTAACGGTAAACTATTCCGAAGCCTCCCCTAGGATTCTTCCAGGTTATGGCTCCCCTCCCCCCACCCCTACAAGCAATCACACACGTGCCGCATTCTAAACAGTCCTCATAACTGTAAACAAGCTTATCGTCTTCAAGCTTATAAACTTCAGCTGGGCAAACGTAGAGGCAAACCTTGGTTTCACATTCCCTGCAGAGTTCCTCCCTAACCTCAATATGGCTTTCGCTGTCGATTTCATACTTGTTGAGTCCAAGCCTCTTATCCAGCGTGAGTTTTTCCACGCTCATAGCGCCCTATACACCTTGAAGAGGTCTCCTAAGGCCTCGAAGAGGCCTACCCTACCCTTCATAAGCTCCCTCAGCCTCCTAAAAGCCTTCATGGTTGGAGCTGGATGAACACTGAAGAGGCTCTCCATGAGCAGGCAGAGAAGCTCGGGGTAAACCGTGAAAACCCTTCTGTTATCCATTAGGTCTGGAACTCGGCTGAAGGTTTCCATATCCGTGAGGACGAAGTTTTCTCTGAGAAAGCTCTCGTAGGCTGAGAGGGTTGAAGCGGAGAAGTCCCCCTTCTGCTTCGCCCTCAAAACAGCTTTTGCGGCTGCGGCGCCAGAGGCCACAGCTAAGTCCATCCCCCTCAAAGTGAAGAGGTTGTTTATGAGGAGGCAGGCTGCACTTCCAGTTACCAGGAAGCCGTCCGTGTAGAGCTTGGGAACCTGTCTAAGTCCTCTCTCGTGGAGGATGGCTGCAGAGTATTCAACAATGCTTCCACCCTCGATAAGCCTAGAAATGTAGGGATGCATTTTATAGTCCTCTATCAGCTCGTGAACTTTAACCTTCTTCTCCATGAGGGAGTCTATTCGGGCTACGATTCCGAGGGAGAGGCTTGACTTATTGGTGTAGAGGAAGCCTCCCCCCACAACTCCCTGAAGGCCTCCTATCAGGGTGAAGGCTGCACCCTCACCCTTCCCCACAGCAAACCTCTCGTCGATAACTTCCTCAGGAAGTTCCACCACCTCCTTAACTCCCACGGAAACATCGGCTGGATTGAAGTCTCCTCTAAGTCCAGCCTTCTCAACCAGCAGGGATTTCGCCCCCTCAGCGTCGATAACCACATCAGCGAAGATTTCATCCCCTCCAGACCTTATCCCCTTAACCTTTCCATCCTCCATTACAAGGTCGTCTACGGTGGCGCCTGTAACTATCATGGCTCCAGCCTCCTCAGCCTTCCCAGCCATCCATTGGTCAAATTTAGCCCTAAGCACGCTGAAGGCATTGTAGGGGGGATCAGCAAACCTAGGGCATTTAAAGTTTAAGGTTAAAGCCGACCTCCCATTCAAAAACACGATGTTGTAGCTTGTTATCGCCCGCTCTACTGGGGCTTCCTCCCAGAAGCGGGGGAAAACCTCGTGAACTATTCTCGAATATATAATCCCTCCAGTCATGTTTTTGGCTCCAGCCTGTCTCCCCCGCTCCACAAGAAGCACACTTAAGCCTTCCTTAGCCAGCATGTAGGCTGCGGTTGAACCAGCCGGTCCGGCTCCAACCACTATAACATCAAATTTTTCTTCAGCCATGTATCCTACCCGGGAAAAAATTTAGGGAGGAAATAGGGGGAGGTTAGGCTGAGATTTTCTTGTAGGCCACGTATTCTGGGCCTAGGAGCTCCCTTACGAGGACAACCCTCTGAATGTTGGTTGCACCCTCAGCTCCAATACAGTAGGACATGATGCCTCTCCAGCCCATCTCCACTGGGCATTCCTTCGTGTAGCCGTAGGCCCCATGCCATATCATCACCTTCTCACAGGCTTTCAAGGCTAGAGGGGGAGCCTTAAGCTTGCACATGGAAATCCACTTAGCTACTTCCCTAGCTGGAAACCTCCCCTCCTTATACTTCAAGTCATTCATCCAGGCGGTCTTGTAGACAAGCGCCCTAGTAGCCTCAAGCTCCGTCCAGAGGTCTGCTAGCTCAAAGCTTATCCCCTCAAATTTTCCTATGGGCCAGCCGAAGGCCTTCCGCTGCTTAATGTAGTCAATGCCTATTTCAAGAACCCTCTGGGTTACTCCCACAGCGCTGGCTGCAATTACGAGCCTAGCATTGTCGAAGCCCTCCATCGTGTAGTAGAAGCCCTTGCCTTCCTCTCCAACCCTGTACTCGTCGGGAAGCCTTACCTCCTCCATTTTAAAGCCTCCCGTGGAGATGGCCATCCTACCGCAGTCGTCGAAGCGCTTGGTTATTTCGATTCCAGGGGCGTCGAAGGGTACGAAGAAGGAGGTCATACCTCTGTGGGGTGCTTCTGGTGGGGCTGGAGCAGTCCTAGCCAAAACCCAGAAGCCTCCACCATACTTCTTAGTTTCCTCCGTCCCGCTGATGTACATTTTCTCCCCGTTGAGGATCCACTCGTTCCCCTTCTTGGTAGCTGTGGTTTTGAAGGCTGCTACGTCTGAGCCTCCACCAGGCTCGGTGGTTGCAATCCCCACAAACTTTTCGCCTTTAATAGCTGGCTTAATGTATTTTTCTCTTACCTCGTCGGAGCAGTACCTGTCTAAGGTGAAGCCCCAAGCTCCCTCCACCACAATGAAGGCGGCAGCTGTGGCTATGGTGATGTCGGCATAACCTATTTCCTCGCCTATGATGCAGTGGGTTACCCAGTCTACTCCTGCCCCCCCATGCTCCTTCGGAACGGTGGGGAGCAGGACGCCGAGTTCAGCTAAACCCTTCCAAATCTCCCTGGGAATCTCGCCTTTGGTATCCCACTCCCTAACCTTTTCAAGCGGCATATTCCTCTCGCACCATTCCCTAACAGCCTTCCTAATGAGCTCCTGATCCTCGGTGAAGGTAAAATCCAGCGGCATACCAAACCCTCCTACCACTTTAGGTTTTCTTATGTCTCTAATCCATATATAAGGCTATCACTCCACCAGTAACCTTAATTAAAAGCTTCCCAAAAACTCGTTAGGAGAGCGGGGGTAGCCAAGTCTGGTCAAAGGCGCAGGAATGAGGATCCTGTCCCGTAGGGGTTCGTGGGTTCAAATCCCACCTCCCGCATCAAATTCAAGATCTTAAAATCTGAAAAGACTGCACGAATCAATCGAAGGTCTCCAAAAGCTTGTTCCAGACGCTTCTTTATTCGATGTTTTACAGCTCTGATAAAACTTATTCTTCGGAGATACACCACTTAGCTGAAATCTGATACACTGTTATAGTGATATTTGCCCC
>QMYD01000058.1 GCA_003662485.1 Candidatus Hecatellales archaeon
ATATACAAGATTACACTGCGAAATCCCGGCTTTCACCAGGGCTGCATCATAAGCATTTAGCGGCGAAACAGAACTCAGAGCGGAACCACTAGTTGTAAAGAACTTTTTCGGAAGAAATAGCCCTTGAACGGGATAAGCCATTCCCTTTACTGTTTCCCCCAGGCTTCCTTTTTAACCGGCTTTTTAAAGGTGAAATCTATTATTAAAGTTTACCGTTGGGAGAGGAGTATGATGAAAAGTTTTAAGCCTCCCATTCCCACTTTCTCAGGGCTTCCCTAAATGCTCCTAAATTTTTTGAGGTTTCAGCGGAAATCTAGGCTACCATGGATGCCTCTTTTTTCCAGCTTTATAAACGATAAAGTTTCCCGCGATGTGGGCGAAGGGTGTGACAGCTAAGATTATCAGAACTGCTAAAGGCGTGAAAACCGTGGCTTTCAGTTGGAGGTTGACGAGGTAGGCTGCGAGTAGGGCCATGCATATGAAGTCGAGTTGGTCTAGGAAGGGGACGGGGTGGCCTCGTGGAATGTTAAACCTCCGCTTTGCAAAGGAGCCGAGCAGGTCTCCTCCAATCGCCCCAAGCGAGGCTGCAGAACCCACAATGAAACCTCTTAGGCCGCCGTAAACATGAAGGAAGCCTAGGCTTAAACCTAGCGATGCCAGGATTCCAGAGAGAATGCCTAGAATTGTTCCCCTAACCGTTTTACCCTCGCCGAAAATCCTTCTGCCATCACGCATTTTTCTGCCTTTGTCAAGGGGTTTCCCCCCTCCAAGAATTAAAGCCATACCATTGGCCGTATAGGCTGGAAGCACCACCAGCAGGATTGAGAAAACTGTTTGAAGCCAGTCTATCAACCAGCCTTAAACCCCTTTTAAGCATGCTAACCATGCTCTTCATCTTCCCTATAAAGTTAACCTTAAAAATTTGATTTTCTCTCCCTTTTTAAGGGGAGGGGCTGTTGAGGGCTTTCATAGTGAACTTTAGGAGGGGGCCGAAAACCCAGAAAAACGACGAATTAATCGTCGAGGTGCCTGAAGTGAAGGATAGGAGGGCTGCCTCAAGGCTCATCGGGAGAAAAGTAGTGGTTGAGGCTGGAAACCTAAAAATTCTTGGAAGCGTGGTTTCAACCCATGGAAGCTCAGGTAGGCTGAGGGTTAGGCTTAGAAGAGGAATCCCCGGCCAACTTCTAACAGCAAAAGTTGAAATCGTTTAACTCCGCTACTCAATCCTCACCCATTTCAACTGGTGGAAGTGGGTTGGAGCCTCCGCCAAGAAGCTGGGAAGCCTGGAAATGGGAACCACGGGCACCCCCTCCACCAGCCTGTGGGAAGCCTCCAGCAGGGTTACTACTACGGGAATTACGTAGAATTTTCGGTAGTTTTTCCTTCCCAATTTCAGCCTCAAAACTTTAAGGTTTTCCTCATCCTTTAGGGCTTCCAGCCTTTCCACCTGGGCTTCCACCACTCTTCGAAGCTGGGAGGGCGATAAAGGCCTTCTCCAATGCTTGCAGTCTAGCAGTAGGGCTAGCTCACCCTTCACGGCGAAAACATCGATTTCGGAAAGTCTTCCGCCAATTCTAATTCGAAGGTGGTGGATTGCCTCATAGCCGTTGAGTTCAAGTGCGTTCTTAACGGTTTCCTCAAACTCGCCCCAGGAGAGGCTTCGGCACGCCCTTTCCAGCGGTACCCCAAGCCTAACGGCTTCCAGAACCAGCTGAACCCTTTGGTAGGGTGAAACCTTGAAGTCCCCTCCAACCAGCCCTCTAGCCTGAAGGTTTTCCAATGCCTGGGAAGCCTCCTCCAGCGTTAGGAGGGAAGCCTCAGCCAACTCCTCCGCTTTCGCTAGGGGGCTTCCCCTGGTAAGCCTCAACAGCGCTACGACGGCTTCCCTAAGGCTTCTAGGAGGCAGACTCATTCCAGCGAAATTATTAAGAGGCTCCACCCCCATTTAAGTTGCGTTTTACCATGGTGTGGGAGTATGGGGTTAACGCTGGCTGAGAAAATCCTGAGTGAAGCTTTGGGTAGGAGGGTTGAGGCTGGAGACCTCATCGTGGTAAATGTGGACTTAGTTATGGCTCATGATGGAACCGCCCCTCTCGCCATAAAATCCTTTAGGGAAATGGGTGGGGAGAGGGTTAAGCATCCTGAGAGGGTGGTCTTCGTCATAGACCACATAGCTCCAAGCTCCTCCGAAGACGTTTCAAAACTCCACAAGCTCATGAGGGATTTCGCCTCAGAGCAGGGAATAGAAAACTTTTACGATGTGGGTGAGGGGGTTTGCCATCAGCTTCTCGCAGAAAGGCACGTGGAGCCGGGGATGATTGTGGTTGGAGGAGACTCCCACACCTGTATGCATGGAGCCCTCGGAGCCTTTGCCACGGGGGTTGGAAGCACCGAGGTGGCAGCCGTCCTGAAAACAGGTAAAATATGGTTTAAGGTTCCAGAAACCCTGAAAATCCAGGTTGAGGGAAGCCTCCCACCCATGGTTACACCTAAAGACGTGATCCTCCACATTATTGGAGAGGTTAAGGCGGATGGAGCCACTTATAAGGCGGTTGAATATGGTGGGGAAACCGTTAGGCAGATGAGCGTGGAGGGGAGGCTAACCCTCTCAAACATGGCTGTCGAAATGGGAGGTAAAACAGGCCTCATTGAACCCGACGAAAAAACGCTTGAATATTTGAAGAGTAGGGGTAGGGGGCCTGGGAAGCCTCTCAAAGGCGATAGAGACGCTGAGCATGCTGAAACCCTAAACTTCGATGTTTCAAGGCTTGAACCCCAGGTTGCTGCACCCCCAACCGTTGACAACGTTAAACCCGTAAGTGAAGTGGAGGGCTTGGAAATCGACCAGGTTTTCCTAGGCTCCTGCACCAATGCTAGGCTTGAAGACCGTAGGCTAGCTGCCTCCATCCTTAAGGGTAGGAAGATTCATCCAAGGGTTAGGATGCTGGTGGTTCCAGCCTCGAGAACTGTTTACCTTCAAGCCTTGAGGGAGGGCTTAGTGGAGGTCTTCCTTGAGGCTGGATGCGTCCTATGCAATCCTGGCTGCGGGGTTTGCGTTGGAGGCCACCAGGGTGTGCCCGCTCCAGGCGAGGTTGTCCTAAGCACTTCGAACAGGAATTTCGTGGGGAGGATGGGCTGCCCTGAAGCCGACATCTACCTAGCCTCCCCAGCCACCGCAGCCGTCTCAGCCCTAACAGGGAAAATCACGAATCCAGCTGGATGGAAGCCTTGAAGGTTAAAGGTCAAGCCTGGAAGTTTGGAGACGACATCAACACCGACATCATCATCTCAGGTAAATACAAGTTTAAAACGCTGGATATGAGGGAGCTTGCTAAACACGCCATGGAGGCCCTAGACCCAAAGTTTTCCGAGAAGGTTAAGCCAGGCGACATCCTAGTGGCTGGTAAAAACTTCGGCTGCGGCTCAAGTAGGGAGCATGCCCCCAGGGTTCTCAAAGAACTCGGAATAGGCGTAATCATCGCTAAGTCCTTCGCCAGAATTTTCTACAGGAACGCTGTGAACGTTGGGCTTCCCGTGGTTGAATCGCCAGAAGCCTCAGCCCGCATATCAGAGGGAGACCAGGTTGAAGTGGACCTAGAGAAGGGTTTGATTAGAAACTTGACGAAGGGTGAAACCTACAGCTTTAAGCCTATACCCCCAGCCCTCATGGAAATCCTAAGGGAGGGAGGACTCGTAGAATATTTGAGGAAGGCTGGAGACTACAAGCTTTAAAAGCCTCCAAACCTACTATTTATTCTGTCCTTTCCACGCATTTTACCTCTAATGGTGGCAGGGTTTGGGTAAGATTGTTCTCGCCTATTCTGGAGGCCTCGACACCTCCATCCTCATCAGATGGCTTATCGAAAAGTATGATGCTGAAGTGGTAACTGTAACCGTTAACGTAGGCCAGAGGGAAGACTTGAAAGCACTGGAGGAGAAAGCCTTAAAGATAGGGGCCACCCGCCACTACTCCATAGACGCTAGAAGGGAGTTCGCCGAAAAATATCTTTGGAGCGCTGTTAAGGCAAACGCCCTCTACCAGGGGAAGTATCCGCTTAGCACCGCCCTCGCACGCCCCCTCATAGCCTCCAAACTCGTGGAGGTGGCGAGGAGGGAGGGGGCTGAAGCCTTAGCCCACGGCTGCACAGGCCGGGGAAACGACCAGATACGCTTCGACATAACGTTGAAGGCTCTGGCCCCGGAGATGAAGGTTATCGCACCCGTTAGGGAGTGGAATCTCTCAAGGGAGGAGGAGGTAGCCTACGCTAGGGATAGGGGGATACCCATACCCAGCAAGGATAAACCCTACAGCATAGACCAGAACCTTTGGGGTCGCTCCATCGAGTGCGGCCCCCTTGATGACCCGGCTGCCGAGCCTCCTGAAGACGCCTTCGAGTGGACGGTTAAACCCGAAGAGGCTCCAGACCAGCCCCAATACGTTACAATAGGCTTTGAGAAAGGCATTCCCATCGCTTTGAACGGTAGGGAGATGGAGGCTGTGAGGCTTATTGAAGAGCTGAACAGTTTAGCTGGAAGTCAGGGGGTAGGCCGAATAGACCATGTGGAGGACAGGGTTATGGGGCTTAAAAGCAGGGAGGTCTACGAGTGCCCTGCAGCCCTAACCCTCATAGAAGCCCACCGAGACTTGGAGAAGCTAACCCTAACGGGGAGGGAGCTCTCCTTTAAGCATCTTGTAGACTTGGAGTGGGCTTGGCTTGCCTACGCAGGCCTCTGGGTTCACCCCTTAAGGGAAGCCTTGGAAGCCTTCATCGAGGCAAGCCAGGAAAGGGTTACCGGCGAAGTTAAAGTAAAGCTTTACAAGGGAAGCCTGACCGTGGTGGGGAGGAAGGCTCAAAAACCCGTCCACGACCTAACACTTACCACTAGCCGCCTTATGGAGGCCTTAGACCAAGCCCTCGCCAGAGGCTTCATAGAGCACTGGGGGCTTCAGGCTAGAGCCTGCATGCTTGAGAAGGTTGAGGGAAAGCCTAAGGAGTCCCTTACCGACTAGCCATTCTCGCTTCAACCCCACGTTTCAGGCTGCTTATGGAGGCTATGGGCGTAGGATCCACTCCATTCAGCAGGGCGAGGTAAAAGCTTACATAGTCGCTGAGGTAGACGAGATAAAGCATTCTTGAAAGCTTCCCCCTCCCCTCAGCATAGACCTCCGTGATTTGGAGGCCTCGCCCGCTAGTAACCTCCTTAAAGGCTTCAATCATGGCTCTGAGGTCTTCGGGCTCCCTTTCATCCCTAAAGATTATGAGGCGGATTTTGCCTAGGAGGAAGGGTTGAAGCTTCTCCCAGCCCACCACCTCATTATGGTTTAGCTCTGGGAAAACCTCCCACTTACAGAAGATTTTACTGTTCTCGTTGAGCTGGGTTTTAAACCGGTAAGCCACGGTGCTGTACTCCCTAAACCCGTAGATGGCGGGTAGGCCTCCATGAAGGGTTAGGGCAAGCCTCTTAGCAGGATTATCCTCTAACGGCGTTTTAAAGCTGAATTTTCTCCGAGCTTCCTCGAGAAGGCTTAGGGCTTCCTCCACCTCAGCCTGGAAGCCCTCAAGTATTCCAAGCCTCTCAAGGATGACTCCCACCGGTATCATGAGGTAGGGTAGGGCTGCCCTAGGCTGGAAGCCTCCAGGAACTCTCACGTGAACCAGGCCTCTGCGGAGGCTTTCCTCAGCCAGCTTCCCCCCCGAGCTCACCGTGAAGGCTGGACTGCCCTTCGCTAGGGCTTCCTCCAAAGCCTTCAAGGTTTCATAGGTGTTTCCTGAATAGCTTACGGCTACGGTTAAGGTTTCCCCTCCAAGGTATCCTGGAACCCTCGAATCCCTGCAAACCTCTATGGGGAGCCTCTGCCCTTCATAGGCCCAATCCCTTAGGAGGCTTCCCCCAACTGCTGAACCCCCCATACCTAGGAAGACCAGGCTTGAAACCCTGTTAAGCCTCCTCCTTAAAGCTTCAAGGTTTACCTCCAAGCCCAATTTTAAGGCTTCCCTGCAATGGCTTGGAAACTCTTCAAGCACTAAGCCCATTCCATGCTTGTCTATGGCTGAAGCTGCCTCCGGGCTTTCTAAAACCTCAGCCAAACCCTCAAACCTCAAAAATTAGATATGGGTGGGGAGGGTTTAAGCCTATTGAGGGAGCCCTTTTGGATTTTCCACCTAAGCGTTTCCCCCAGGTGACGGTGGCTCTTCCAGCTTCAACTCTTTCTGATGCCTCCCACCTTAGGGATAAAACCGTTAAGGCTGGGGTGATAGGCCGAGCCCTAGCCGTCTTCAGGGTTGAGAGGGTAGCCATCTACCAGGACCTCTTCCAAAACCAGCATGGCGAGATAAGGCTGCTGAAAACCCTACTCGACTACATGGTTACCCCCCAGTATCTTAGGAGAAGCCTTTTCAAGATAAGCCCTGAACTAAAGTTTTCAGGCCTACTTCCACCCTTAAGAATTCCAAGCCACCCCACGGAGGCGAAGGCTTCCCAGCTTAAGCCTGGAAGCTTCAGGCAGGGCTTAATCGTAGGCCGCCTCGAAGACTTCAGCCTAGCCGACATTGGAGTTGAAAAGCCGGCTAGGGTTAGGGGTAAGCATCCGCTGGGAAGCCTTGTAAACTTGAAGATTTTAAGGGTTGAGAAGACGATTGAGGCTGAAGTGGTTAGGGCTGAGGAGATTCCCCACTATTGGGGGTTTAGGGTGGAGGTGGAGGAAAGCCTCCCAAAACTGGTTGGGAAGGGCTACTCGCTTAGCCTCGCCACCTCCAAGTATGGGGAGCCCCTAGAGAAAATTGAGGATGAGGTTTATGAGAGGTGGAGGAGGGCTGAAAGCGTGCTCATAGCCTTCGGCTCCCCAAGCGAGGGCTTAAGGGAAATCCTAGCCCGCCACGGGCATAAACCCGAAGAACTCTTCGACTACGTTGTGAACACGGTGCGCTTTCAGGGGACGGAAACCGTTAGGGTTGAGGAGGCCTTAACCGCAACCC
>QMYD01000059.1 GCA_003662485.1 Candidatus Hecatellales archaeon
GCATAGCCTAGGTCTGCGTGCAGCCTCACATTTTGAAGGCAAACCTCGTAGCATCTATGCTTGTCGAAGGAATCATGTTTTAAGGCTCCAAAAGAACAGTTTTCCACACATCTGCCGCATGGCTCCCCACGCTTCTGCAAGCAGAATTCCACGTTGGGCCTTGGAGTGGGCTTCAGCCTCACATTGGTTACGAGGCTTCCAAGCCTACCGCAGCAGCCCCCCTCAGTGATAAGCATTCCATGCAGGCCGAACCTTCCCAGACCAGCAATGTAAGCTACATGCTTATGCGACCATTCGCTTACAAGCCTCTCCTCATCGAAGTTGTGGGTTGGAGGTAGGGGGACAGCCTTGAAGCCAAGGGTTTCCAGCCAGCGGGCTAGGGCTTCACCCAAATCCTCGAGGAGCCTGTTGGTTTCAATGTAGGCTAGAGCCCACTCTCTTGAAGCCTCTCTGCCACCAGCATTGCTTAGGACTATTTCCTCCCTGAAGGGGATAAAGTAGGAAATCACTGTTTTAGCGTCGGCTAGGAGTTGGCTTGGAAGCATGTGCTTGGGACTGGCCACCTTTCTAAGTTTGAGGAAGAGGGGGTCGGATGCATCTGCGAAAGCTATAAGGGGCTTCCTCCAACCTATCCCCCTTTCCACCCCATAGCTTTCAACATACTCCCGGATGAAGCTTCGAACCTCCTCCTCCATTCCTTCTTCCTCGAAGGGAAGGTTCAGCCCCTTATTCTTCTGATTTCCACGCTTACGCAGTTTTTAGGGTCTGGGCAGTTCATGCGGAATAGGTCTTTGTCTTCAAGCCAGGGGAGTTCCCCATTGTATTGGAGTACGGCTATGTAGGGGAAGAGGGCGTAGTATAGGTGGCAGCACATGGGTGGAGCCTTAGTGCTCTTCCTCTCCGGGCTACTCCAGTCTCCTCCCTCGTAGAGGGATACGTCAAATTCCTCTCCAACCTTATGCCCCGCACGGCAGAAACCCTTAATACCCGTAATCCTAGCTACAAGCCTAATTTTCGGCTGCATGGCTTCCCCCGACTCCTTAGTTTAGACTGTTCTTCAGAAAAATTTTTCCAAAATTCTAGCCCTGTAGATGCCCCCGTCCAACAGGCTTTAAATACTGTTTGCAAGCATGCATATTAAGGTTGGAGGCTGGGTGGATGGCTTCAAATGGTAAGGTAGCCCTTGCATATTCGGGAGGCCTAGACTCCACCCTCCTCATCATTCTGCTCAGGGAGAAGTATGGCTTCAAAGAGGTTATACCCGTCCTCCTCGACGTAGGCCAGGGGGAGGAGGAAATAAGGCTGGCCATGGAGAGAGCGGAAAAACTCGGCGTGGAAGTCAGGTTTATTGATGCCAAACGTGAATTCGTCGAAGAATATATTCATAGGTGTATTAAGGCGAATGGGAGCTATGAAGGCTACCCCGTTGGAACCTCCATGACCAGGATTCTTATAGCTCTAAAAACGGCTGAGGTGGCAAGGGAGGTTGGAGCCTCAGCAGTAGCCCACGGCTGCACGGGGAAGGGAAACGACCAATACAGGATGGAGGCAGCCTTCAGGTATGTGGCTCCGGAGCTTGAAATAGTCGCCCCCGTTCGAGAGCTGAACCTAACCCGAACCCAGGAGGAGGAAATGCTTAAAAGCAAGGGGATTGAGCCTAAGAGGGCTAGAGGCAAAATAGGCGGAGACGTGAATATGTGGTCGCATTCCATTGGAAGCGGCCAGTTCGTAGACCTTTACACGCCCTGCCCCCAAGAGGAGTACTACTGGGTTAAACCTTTGGAGGAGGCTCCCAGCGAACCCCGTGAGGTCACCATAACCTACCGGAACGGGATACCCGTAGACGTGGATGGAATAACGGATCCCGTGGAGCAAATCTTCTACCTGAACAGGGTTGGAGGCGAGTATGGCATAGGGAAAATAGATATTCTCGAAGATGGGATTATGGGCTTTAAGTCTAGGGAACTCTACGAGGCTCCAGCTGCCACCATTCTTCTCCAAACCCACGCCGACCTCGAACACTTAACGCTAACGAAGGAGCAGTTAAGGTTCAAGCGAGAAGTGGACAGGCTTTGGGCAGACATCGTATACCATGGCCTATGGCTTCACCCCCTACGCAGGGATTTAGACGCCTTCATCGACTCCACCCAAAAATGGGTAAGCGGAAAAATAACAGTTAGACTTCAGAGGGGAAGCTTCGAAATCGTTTCAAGGGAGTCAGACCAGTCCCTCTTCGCCCCCGAGATCCGGGGGTTAAGGGCTAAAGGCTTCGATCAGAGGGATGCAACTGGAGCCGTGAAAATCTATACCCTACCCTTCCAGCTCTACGGTAGAAAGGGCAGGTAGAGGGTCTCCCAGCAGGGCGTAAAAAGGGGCGCTAGGTTAGCCTGAAGTCTTCCTTAATAGTTGTTAAGACAAGGTGGGTGTTGGTTCTCTCCACGTGGGGTATGGAGAGGAGAGACTTAGTAAACTTGCTTAGCTCCTCCCTGTTTTTAAACTTCGCCACCACGATGGCGTCGGTTAGGCCTGTCACATCGTAGACGGCGCAGACGTTGGGCTTCTTCGCAATTTCCCTATCCACCTCTAGGAGCTTACCCTTGGAAACCGTTATTTCCACCACGACAGTGAGTTCGTAGCCCAGCTTCTCATGGTCGAGGATTGCCGTATAACCCTTGATTACACCCTGCCTCTCCAAGTTCTTAATCCTAGTTAAAACCGTTCCCGTGGCTATCCCAAGGTTGCGGGCTATCTCCCTAAAGGACTGCCTCCCATCCCTCAGGAGCTCCCCCAAGATTTTAAGGTCTAACTCGTCCAAAACAGACCCCTTCACGTTGAAGAAGAAGCCTTTTCGATTTAAATTTTTACCCTTAAAGCTGCCTAACCCTACCCTTCAGGCTCAATATTGAACAATTGTTCACCAAAAGAGAAGTAAAGTATATATTTAGATTAGTGGTCTTCAAAATTATTAAACATCCGGCTTGGTGGCGAGCCATGCCCTTCAAAATCGAGGATGGCAAAATTAAACCCTTAAAACTTAGCTCTGAAGAGGTGTTGGAGGCAATTAGGAAGGAGAAGGTGAAATTCGTTGATCTACAGTTCACCGACGTGCCTGGGAAGCTTCAGCATACAACCATCCTGGCGGAGCTGCTAGAGGAGGAGGTTTTCGAGGAGGGTGTTCCAAAGCTTGACGGCTCCTCCATCCGAGGCTTTGTGGAAATCCACGAGTCGGACATGGTTTTGAAGCCTGACCCCTCAACCTTCACCATCATCCCCTGGATGCCTGAAAGCCTGAAGACGGCTAGGATGATATGCGACGTTTACAGGGGCTTTGGGATGGGTCGCCTAGAGCAGGATCCCAGAGGCGTAGCCCAAAGGGCTGAGGAAGCCCTTAGAAGAGCTGGATTCGAGGTTTCCTACTGGGGGCCTGAAGTTGAATTCTTCGTCTTCGACAGGGTTACCTGGGATGTGCTCCTACCCTTTCAGGGTCAAAGCTATAGGATTGAGTCTAGGGAGGCAGCCTGGAGTGGGGGGGCAGCCTACCCCATAAGGTTTAAGGAGGGCTACTATCCGGCGCCACCCCAAGACACCCTCATGGAGTTCCGCTGCGAGTGCGCTAGAATCCTAACCGAAAACTTCGGCGTAATCTGTGATGTCCACCACCATGAGGTGGCTACGGCAGGCCAGAGCGAGATAAACTTTTACAGGGATAGTTTAACCTGTGCTGGCGACAGTGTTATGACGCTTAAGTATGTGGTAAGGAATGTGGCGCAGAAGCATGGGATGGTTGCAACCTTCATGCCTAAGCCCATCTTCGCTGATAATGCCTCGGGCATGCACACCCATGTAAGCCTTTGGAGCAGGGGTAGAAACCTCTTCTACGACCCCGATGACTCCTATGCGGAAATCAGCCAGCTCGCCCGCTACTTCGGTGGGGGAATTCTTGAGCATAGCAGGTCGCTGGCGGCCATCGTGGCTCCCACCACGAGTTCCTATAAGAGGCTTGTCCCAGGCTATGAAGCCCCCATATACATTGCTTGGAGTAGGAGTAATAGGTCAGCCTGCCTCAGGGTTCCAGTCTACCATAGGGGGGATGAAAAGCGGAAGCGTTTGGAGTTTAGGCCTCCAGACCCCTCCTCCAACCCCTACCTATGCTTCGCAGCCATCCTTGCAGCCGGCCTAGATGGAGTGAAAAAGAAGATAGACATGGGAGACCCAGTAGACGAGAACATCTACAAGCTAACAGCGGAAAGGCGGAGGCAGCTGGGCATCAGGGAGCTTCCAGGAAGCTTAAAGGAGGCTGCGGAATGCCTTCAAAGCGACAGCGAATACTTGAAACCCGTCTTCCCCAGCGAACTCCTCGAAAAAATCATTGAAATGGAAATCAGCGAGCACACCGAAGTATCCATGAGACCCCACCCATACGAATTCTACCTCTACTTCGACCGCTAAGAAACATTTTTCCCAGCAGAAAAGTTACTATGAAGGCTTAAGAAAATAGTCTTGGTGTCGGGTTTGGGTGAAACCCGTATTAGAGTGAGGGTTAAACGTAGGCCTGAAGACGAGAGGTTTGAGGAGCTTTCCCTCCTTGTGGATGCGGGGGCTGCTTACTCCTGGATTCCCGGCAGGATTCTTCAGAGGCTTGGAGTTGAACCCTCAAGGAGGGCTAGGTTTAAAACAATTGAGGGTAGGGTGATTGAAAGAAGCTTGGGCCATGTTTTCGTTGAATATCAGGGTGAAACCGCCCCCACTACCGTGGTCTTCGCAGAGGAGGGAGATAAAGCCGTCTTCGGCCTAGAAGTAGACCCCACCACAGGCGAGGTGAGAAAAAGCGAAGCCCTCCTAGCCCTCCACACGGAGGAACACTAGTAAGCTGTATAGTTTTTGTAGGGTCAGTGAGTGGAAGGGGTTCAAGAATTTTCGGGCTAGGATTTCGTCCGGGTTCAGGTTGAAGTATTGGCAAAACCCCAAAACCTTAATAAGCTTCCTACTGACTTCCCGGTTATACATTTGTCAGCTAGCTGGACAGACCGCATTAAAAATAACCCTAAAATTCCACTTATAAATTGCTATTAGGAAACCTTTAGGTGGACATATATTCAGTTGCCCCTAGGGGGTGCTGGAAAATTTCCTGGAGGAGAGAGTATGAAAGGAGGCTGGTGGCTCCTGAAAGAGCAGCCGCCACCATAAAATCTGGAGATCGAGTGGTTTTAGCTAACCTCTGCGGTGAGCCCCATGTGCTTCCAAACCTGCTCATGGAGAGAGCCTGGGAGCTGGAGAACGTAAGGCTCTTCCACCTCCGACCCTTCGGAAGCTTTGTTGAAAAGTATTTGGAGCCTGGGATGGAGAAGCATATAAAGTGTACCACGGTTTTTGCAGGTGGAAACCCAGCAATAATCCAGCTTATAAGGGAGGGGAAAGCTGAGTTTTACCCCATACCCTTAAGCAGAATTCCATGGCTTTTCAGGGAGGGACCCTACAGGCCTGACGTCTTCATAACAACGGTTTCACCCCCAGACAGGTATGGATACTGCAGTTTAGGCGTATCCGTCGACTACGCTTGGGCAGCTCTTGAAACCGCCAAAACCATCATAGCCGAGGTTAACGAAAACATGCCGAGAACTCATGGAGACACCTTCATCCACGTCTCAAGGATAGACTATTTCGTGGAGGCTTCAGAACCCATCTACGAGCTCCCCCAGCCGGAAATCACCGGGGTAGAGCGGAGGATAGGTGAAAACGTTGCAAGCCTCGTGGAGGATGAGGCAACCATCCAGATAGGGTATGGAGGAGTCTCCGAGGCCGTAACCTACTTCCTCAAGGAAAAGAAGAATTTAGGCATGCATACCGAAATGGTTCCCGAGGGCGTGATAACGCTGGTGGAGGAGGGAGCCCTAACCTGCGAGAAGAAAACCATTCATAAGGGGAAAATCGTCTGCACCTTTAACGCTGGGACGAGGAGGCTTTACGAGTGGCTGGACAATAACCCCCTCATCGAAATGAAGCCAGTAGACTACACCAACAATAGTAGCATCATAGCCATGAACCACAAGATGACAGCGATCAACACCGCCCTCCAAGTTGACCTCTACGGGAACATTTACTCAGACATGCTGGGGTTAGACCAGTATTCGGGGGCTGGAGGCCAGCCGGACTTCGTTTTGGGAGCCCTCCTACGCCCCGATGGGAAGTCCATTATTGCTCTGCCATCCACCGCCGCAGGGGGGAAGGTTTCAAGGATTGTAGCCCATCCAACCCTAAGCGGAAACGTTAAGGCTCCCCAGCTTCCAACGGTAACCAGGTTTTACGCCGACTACGTGGTTACCGAGTGGGGGATAGCCTCCCTAAAGGATAAAACGACAAGCGAGAGAGCCAAAGCCCTCATTGAAATAGCCCACCCAAAATTCAAGGATGAACTCTGGGAGAAGGCAAAGAAAATAAACCTTCTAAAATAGGAAGTGAAAAAGGCTACAGTTTAGCGAAAAGCTTTAATAGGGAAGATTTAAGCGGGCCTCCCCTTTTAAAGTATGTTGGTGGATGGTTTGGCTGGGGGGAGTTTTAACCCTAACGCCTACCTACCAAACTTTAAGAATAGGAGGGCTGGGGTTAGGGCGCGCTCCATCATCCTCAACATGCTAGGTCAGGGTAAAACCCTCAGCGTAGTAGAGCTTAAGGGTGGAACAGGCCTCTCAGAGAACTCCATTCGATACCACCTCAAACTCTTAGAGAAGTATAGGCTTGTGAGGAGGAAGGGTTCTGGCAGGAAAACCTGTTATGAGCTTACCGGCTTAGGCCAGCAGCCCATAACATTATAACGGTTGAAAGGTTAAGTTAA
>QMYD01000060.1 GCA_003662485.1 Candidatus Hecatellales archaeon
AAGATTGCCTGGGCTGGAAGCACAATTTCCGTGGTTAAAACGATAAGGTTTCCACTGTTGTAGATTCTTATCGGCGATTTAGGCTCGTTTTCATGGATGACGACGATGGGTGGGATTTCATCGGAGTCTAGGTAGCCTGCCTCCTCCATCTTCAGGGATTGAACAATGTGGGAGGCTGCTATAACGCCTACCAAGCCCACGTCTGGAATGCCAACCAGCAGATTGGCTCCCTCACCTTTAACCCTAACCTTCTCCACAATTTTAACCTGCTCAGCCAACAAATTCCACCTAGACCTCTGCCTACCAAAATTAAGGGAGGTAAGGCTAATAAGAATTCCTTGGACACATAACCTTGAGTTGGCAGACCTCAGGTTTGAAGCAGGAGTCTTCCTACTCGTTTCAGCCGTCTTAAACATGCTTGCGAGGATGGGAATTGTTGTCGACGTTGTTGTTTCAGCCTTTCTGGCTATTGGTGGGGTTTGCGTGCTTGCTGCGGAGCGATGGGAGCCCCGAACAGTATTCGGCGCAGCCTGCACGGTTATCGGCATAGGCTATTCGCCAGTTAAATTAGCCGTTTTCTACTATGTGTTGCCTGGCCTCCTAGGTGTCGACGCCTTTACGCTCTTCCTCTTGGGTTCAGCCTTCCTGGTTCCCATGCTCATCTTATGCGTGGTCTCCCTCCTCCTGCTTCTCAGGTATAGGAGGAGCTATTATGAGTCCTTTAAGGTGGAGATTTCAGACCCGCTTGAGAGGAGGCTCATCAGTATTCTTGGAGGGCGGAGGCTGGGCTTCAGGGAGTTGGCTGAGAGGCTTGGAGTAGGCGAGGAGGAGCTTAGAAGCCTCCTGCAAAGGGTGGGAGGACTCGTGGAGCTAGACTATCGAAAGCGCTATGTGCTGACGGATGCGGGTAGGGCTGCCTACTTGAGGCTTAAAAAGGAGTAGGGGGCTACTTTAGCTTTACAGCTGTTCCATAGGCGAGGATTTCAGCTGCACCCGTGGTCACCATGGAGGTTGCAAACCTGAAGCTTTCGATGGCGACGGCTCCAAGCGACCTTGCGTGCTCAACCATTCAGTTGAAGACATCCGTCGTAGCATCCTCCAGCATCTCCGTGTAGTATCCTAGTTCTCCGCCTGTAAGCTTTTTAATTCCCATAACGAAGTCCTTCCCCACGTGTTTCGCCTTAATACAGGAGCCCCAAACCACTCCTAAAACCTCGGCTATCTCCCTTCCCGGAACGCTGTCACTTCCAACGACGAGTACTTCCTTTCCAGCCAAAAGCCTTCCACCAGAAGAAGGGTTGTGAGGGTAGAGTATAAGGTTTTCTTTAAGGCTATAGGTGGGTTAGGCCTACTAGGTCCCTCAGCCACCTATGCTTCGACTCGTCTACTGCTAGGGCTCTATCAATGGTTTGGAGGAGGAGCTCCCTCTCCTCGGGGAGCTTGTATCCATCTGGGTTCTGCCTAAAAATTGGGGTTCCATTTTTGAAGGCTGGATTTATGAAGTGGTCGAAGCATATTCGGCCTGTTATCTCCAGTTTTTCGATTAGAAGCCTTATCTCGTTTAGGCATTGGTGGGGGGTGAGCAGTTGGAATTCTCCCCTCTGGTAGGCTTCGAAGAGGGGTGTTCCTGGGAGGGGTAGGAAGGTTCTAACCCTAACGAAGTGGGGGTTTATCTTGTTGAGGACTAGGGCTGTGTTTTCTGCGTGCTGCTTGGAGAGGGGTAGGCCTCCGAGGCCTGGCATAATGTAGAGGGAAAGCTCCATTCCGGCTTCAATGGTTTTCCTCCCAGCCTCCACATGCTCCTCGGAGGTTACACCCTTATTCACCCTTCTCAGCACTTCGTCGTCTCCGCTTTCAAGCCCTACGTGAAGCCTTTTTAGGCCTAGGCTTCTAAGCAGCTTTAAGTCTTCTAAGGGCTTCATCTTCAGTGTTTTAGCCCTTGCGTAGGAGGTTATTCTTTCAACCCCTGGGAAAAGCGTTTTTAGGTGGCGGAGGATTTCAGCGAGGTCTCCTGTTGGAATGATTAGGCTGTCTGCATCCTGGATGAAGACGGTTTTGCCCCCCATGCTAAGCCAGCCGTAGAGGTTTAGGAAGCTTTCATGGTAGGAGAGGGTTGGGTCAATTTGGAGGAGGTCTCCGAGCAAAGCCTCATCCACTCTTCCCCCATAGCCCAGCCGGTGGGAGAGTTCGGTTAGGAGGTCTGCCATAGCCTTCGCATGGTTAAGGTCGGCCTTCACCTCTTCAACTGGTCTAAGCTCAAACTTTCTCCGCTGGTAGGGGGTTCCATAGCAGAAGGCGCAGAGCCTCCAAGGACAGTTTCTGGTAACCCTTAGGAGGAGGGAGCGGCTTCCACCCTCGCTTGGAGGCCTTATAGGCCCTATCTCATAGGATAGGCTTGCAAGCCTCTCCACGAGGAGGAAAACCTTGGGGTTAGACATTCGACTTCACCCTACTAAGAGTTTACAGTAGAATTCAGGGTTCTGAGGGCTGCCATCCCCAGGCCTTTCAGGCTTCCCGGAAGCTTCAACTCTTCCACCGAAATCCTGCAGCCAGAATAGGAATGCGCATAGCCCCTTTTATCGTTAAGCATTATGGAGGGGGCCTATTTCCCCCTGAGGACAGCTGGGATTTTGCCTAGAAGCTCCGCTGCCGTGGCGATTTTCACGCCAAGCCTTTCCGCTTTTTCCCTTACGGCTTTGGTTCGCTCTTGGAATTTCGGCTCCCTGGGTAGGTGGTGGTCGTAGATGATGAGCCTGCACCCTGCTTCCTCCACTATCTTTAAAGCGTTTTCCAGGGTTCGGCTGAAGTTTATAAGGTTTAGGGTGTAGCCGAGCATGTAGGTCATGGGGCCGTCGAGGATGAGCACATCCGGTTTTTCACTTATAATCCACTGGGCGTAGTCCTCTATTACTGGGCCGTTGAGGTCTGAGCTGTGGAGAAGCTTTTCACCACCATACTCTATGATGGTTGAGAAAACCCATCCAACCCTCGAATACTCCACGCCATGGAAGAGGGGCCCCTTAAACCTGAGCGTAGTTCCATCAAGCTTCAGCCTCCCAACCTCGTCGAATTTAACCTCAACTTCGCTGAGTTTTAGGGCTGGTATGCGCTTAGCCTTCCTCCACTTTTCAACTCTTCCCTTAAACCATTTCTCACCCTGCTTGAGCACCTCAGCCCTCCGCCTGCTGTAGTCTCCGAAGTTTTTGGTTAGGGCTGCGTGGAGAGTTTTAGCTGGGTCCGGGTATTCGGCTGGCTTCGGCTCCTCCAAAACCTCTTCGAGGCTTATCCTTCCGAAGGCTTGGTAGAGGTTGTTGAAGAAGCGTTCAGCTCTACTCCTCTGCGAATCATTAATGTACTGGTTTGGGTTTTTGGCTATGATGAGTTTTCCACGGTAGATTTCAGCTTCAAAGTCGGTGAAGTGGTCATAGTGGTAGTGGGAGATTACGACTACCTCAGCCTTCTTGGAAGCCTTCCTTATGGCCTTTTCAGCCTGCTCATACCACTTCCACTTGTCGGCTTCAGAGGCTGGGAAGCTGGGATGCATAACGGCTACGCCTGGATCTATTAGGATGCTTACGTCTGGGGTTTTCACGAGGGTGCAGGATGACTTAGCTCCAAGGGAGTCAAACCATACTGGCTTGAATTCTAGGTTGGACAAGGCTTAGGCTTCAGGCTTCCCTTAGAGAGTAGTTTGGCTGGGTTTGCCTTTAAGCCTTCGGATTACCGCCAGCCCTATGGCTAGGGAAAGGTATAGGTCTATTACGCCCTGAACGGCGTTCCAGAAGAAGATTTCACCCACAGCCGCCCATATGCCTATGAGGCCTAGGGAAAGGCCGAAGAAGCTTTGGAAGGCTGGCTTGGAGAAGAACTCTATGATTTGGGGTAGGGTCATCCCGAAGAAAATGGGGATGGCGAAGTAGAGGTTTAGGAATACGGTGGCCACACCCCTCACGAGAATGGCGGTTAGGGCGGAAACACCGTAGAGGAGGCGGCTTGAAAGCATTCTTCCAACCCCATACCTCAGGGCGAAGCAGGCTGGAACCACTATCATCCAGATGCTCGCCATAGCCTTCATTACGGCTCCAACCCAGCCTCCTGCGAAGGGGCCTAAAACCCCCACGATAGGTATGCTAATGGCAAGGCTTAGAAGCGAAGCCCTAAAGCCGAAGAGAATCCAGGCTAGGATCCATGGGACGGCTACTAGGTCTATCCTCATAAACCAGGGGGTTAGAAAGATGGGGGGAAGCATTTGAAGAATCACGGAGACTGCTGCTAGAACCGCTGCTCCTGCAACCTCCACTGGCCTCAAAGTTTCACCTTTAGTATTGGAAGGGTCTTAGTTATTATAAAAGAGTTGCTACTCGAAAATGTTATGCCTTGGAAACGCTTACCTCGTCTATGCTTCTAATGGTTGAGCCGTGGTCTGCCATAACCTTGCTTAGCTCCTCGTAGTTTATGTCTCCTCCCCTGATCACAAGCCTTATGGTTTCGGTTTTCACGTCTACCTCGGTGACTGTTATGTCAACCTCGTCTACGCCCTTCACAGCGCATAGGGCCCTTGAAAGCTCGATTATGGAGGCCTCCCGAGGCTTCAGAGAGTCTAGAACGATCCTCCTAATCCTCGCCATCACCCGCCTAGACACCTAAAGGATAGAAGGCTGAGTTTAGAGTTAAATTTTTCTTTAGGAGAGATACTAAATAATTTTTGAGGCCTGGTTTCCTTTGAGGCCGGCCTTCGGAGGCTTTCTCGTATAGGGTGGGCTGGAAGAAGGATTTACCAAGCCCCTTTAAGGGTTTCCTAGAGAGTTTGAAGAGGTTTAGGAGGTTTTTGGAGGTAGCTGAGGCTGGGGAGATTGCCCGCAGATACTTTGTTATGAACGCCTTTGATGGAGCTCTAACGGTTCTCGGAATCATCCTTGGAGCCTACGTGGCGGGGGTTAGGAGTGCAAACATTATTTTAAGCGCCGTTCTCGGAGCCGCCTTAGCCATGGGGCTTTCAGGCCTCTGGGGTGCCTACATGGCTGAGAGGGCTGAAAGGCTTAGGAAGCTTAGGGAGTTGGAGGCAGCCCTCTTCACCAACCTCAGAAATACTAGGATTTACAGGGCTTCCCTAGCCACCATGGTTTGGCTTGCCATTGTGGACGGAGTTTCACCGGTAGCTGTTGCCCTCATCTCGGTTTCACCCTTCATCCTTATGGGGGCTGGCCTCTGCTCCTTCACCACAGCCATCTACGCTTCCATCACCATAACCATCCTAGTTCTTTTCATGCTTGGAATCTTCCTGGGAAGAATTTCCAGGGAAAACATGCTTTTAAACGGCCTCCAAATGGTTTCAGCTGGAATCCTTATAGCGGCAATACTTCTCGTGGCTGAGAGCTTTCTTTAAGGGGGCATCTGCAAGGGATATTCAGGCGGGTATAGGGTTATGATGGAGAAGCTTGGGTTTTAGGCTGGCCTAGGAGGGCTTCTACCTCCCTTTTGATGAGCTTGTAAACCTCTTCCTCAAGCTCCTTTGAGGGTAGCTGCTTCACCTTTTTCCTATGGAGCGTGGTGGTTAGCTCGAGGTAGCGGTCTAGGGGTAGGCCGAACCTCTCTGCGAGCTTCGCTCCGCATTTTAGGGCGCAGGCGTCGATGAGGATGCGCTTATCCGAGTTCTGGATCATCTCCCTGAGTTTTCCTGGGATCACTACGGCTGGGAGGCAGCCTACCTTCACCTCTCCCTGGTGTTCCTCCCAGAGGCGGATGCAGGCCTTGGAGGCAGCCACACCTGTTTCACATCCTCCAAAGCACGTGTAGATTAGGAGCTTGTAGCGCAACCTTCTCCCTCCAAGCCTTTTCAGCGTATTTAGGGTATTCCTGAATATTACTTTTCAGGGGAAAACTTAATATGAGCCATTGCAAATAATTACTAAAACCAGGCAGGTGTCCAAGTTAACCTACATGAAAGGTTTAACGCATGAGGCCTGCGCCCACTTCAAAGACGGGTTCTGCAGCCTCTACGGCATACCCGTAAGCCCAGACCAGCCAGCCTGCCCAAACTTCACTCCGAAAAACGCTTCCACTCCCCCAACATTCTACCAGCCCCAGCCAAGCCCATCCTTCAGGCTGGGGTGGAGGCTTAGCCGTGGAGCAGGCAGACGCAGAAGGCTGGGCTTCCAAGGACGTTTTAAGCCCAGCCCACAGTTATCCAGCCTCCAAGAGCAAACCCTCTTAAGAGAGGGGTTGAAAGCCTTAGAGGAACAGCTCAGATGGGTCAAACGAAGACTGGAAGAACTTAGAAGGTTTTAGGGTGGTGGAGCCCCGGGCGGGATTTGAACCCGCGACCTGCGGCTTACGAGGCCGCCGCTATAACCGCTAAGCTACCGGGGCTTTCTATTGAAGGCTAAGGTTAAAGGTAGGATTTTAAGTTTAAGTTTTGGGAGGGCTGGCTTTTGCGTGGGGAGCGTGAGCTGGTTGAGCTTTTCCTTGGGAGGTTTAGGGGGAGGAGGCTTCCCCTACCGCTTGGAGATGATGTTTCAGCTTGGGATCTTGGTGGGGGCCGCCTGGCTGTTTTGAAGGTGGATGTGCTGACGGCTGGGACGGACCTGCTTCCAGGCATGTCGCTCCGCCAGGCTGGCTGGAAGGCTATGGTTATGGCTGTAAGCGACTTTGCAGCTAAGGGGGTTAAGCCCCTAGCCGCCCTCATTGGCCTTGGAATTCCGAGGAGGCTTACTGGGGAGGCTGGGGAGCTGGCTGAGGGTTTAAAAGCTGCTGGTAAGGCTTACGGGGTTCGAATTGTTGGTGGGGACACTAATGAGGCGGGTGA
>QMYD01000061.1 GCA_003662485.1 Candidatus Hecatellales archaeon
AGAAGCCTAAGAGTCAGCGTGGTTGGAATGGACCAGTCGAAGATCAACCTGATCTATCCTACAGCTGAGCTTGAGGAGGGCTGCTTCGTCCCGCCATACGACTCCACGGGCATAGTTTTAGGCTCCCAGGTGGCCAAGCCTCCATGGGAGAGTAGGCCTCTGGCAAGCGTAGGCCAGGTGGTATCCCTCGAATACGAGCATGCCTCAATGGGCCCGCAGAATAGGCTGGAAAAGGAGACGATTAAGCGCTCCTTCCTGGTTAGGGGGATCCTCACCTATACTGGTGCTCCAGGCTTCGCCAACATTGACCGTTCAGCCCTCATATCGCTTCACGCAGCCAGCATCCTCTTCAAGAAGGCTGGTAAATATGACGCACTCCTCGTGGTTACGGCTTCACCAGACTTGAACGACCAGGTTAAAGAGGACATCTTAAACCTTTACAGTAATAATGTGATAGTTATTTCGCCTGAGGCCATCGTTCAGGTTATCAAGAGTGCCATGGCAGGCTTCTCCACCTTCACGGTTAGTATAGCCACGGTTTCATTGGTGGTGGCTGCCGTAGGCATTATCACCACGCTTTTCACCTCGGTGATGGAGAGAACCCGTGAAATAGGCTTGCTCAAAGCCTTAGGCTTCAAGAACAGCCATATCCTCGCCATGTTCCTCTCTGAAGCCCTGATTATAGGGCTGATTGGGGGAAGCCTTGGACTGCTGGCAGGCTATCTTGGAGCCAACTTCCTCCTAGCGAGGCCTATAAGGTTCGGCCCGGGTCCAGGAGTCTTCATCCAACCCCTCTTCCAGGCGGAAACCCTAATCCTTATCTGGGTTTTCACTCTTGTAGTAAGCCTTATTGCAGGGTTTTATCCAGCCTGGAGGGGTTCAAGACTAAACCCTGTGGAGGCTTTGAGGAGGGAGTAGGGGGGTCCTACCGGCCTGAAACCTTCTCCCTAAGCCTCTCAGCCAAACTTTTAACCTCACCCTTTTCCACGTAGAAGATTCTGGTTTCAAGCCTGACGGGGAAGCCTAGGAGGCTGAAAAGCTGGTGGAGGGTTTCACCTGAAATGGTTCCGGTGAGCTTACCCTCCTGGATTAGGCGGGCTAACTCCCTAACCACAATCCTGGCCGCTTGGGGATGCTGTTCGAGGGCTGCTTCTAAAACCTCCCTACCCCTGCCCACAAGCCTCTCCTCAACCAGTTTAAGCGGGTCGGGGGGAGGCTGCCTCGCCCTCTCAGCCTCAGCCCTCGTAAGCCTAGCCTGAAGCTCCCTAAGCTTTCTCAGCTTAAGCTTTTCAAGTTCAAGGTCTTCCTCGCCCAACCTCACCTTTACTCCGCATTTAACTTGGAAGCCGTTTGGGATAAGCCTTTACCCCGTCAGCCTCCTAACCGCGGTGGTAAAGGCTTGAAGGAACTCTTCAGTTAAACCTGCGAAGACTACTTCTTTAAGCTTGGTGGGTTTTTCCGCTAGATGGTCTTCTAAGGCTTTAACCATGGCTTCGGCTGCCTCCGTTAAGGGTACACCTCCAACCCCAGCCCCCATCGCTGGGAAGGCTATACTTGAAACAGCCAGCTTCTCAGCACGCCTCAAAGCGGCCAGCGTGGCCTTGTAAACCTTTTCGGGGCTGGTGGCCATGGCTGGACGCTCCATGGTTGGAGCGTGGATAACGTATTTGGCTTTAAGCCTTCCAGCTGTGGTGGCTATGGCTTCACCCACCGGGCAGGGTGCATGCCTCCTCGCCTCCTCCTCAATCTCGGAGCCCCCAGCCCTCTTCAAGGCTCCAGCAACCCCTCCACCCATGAGGAGGAGGCTGTTAGCAGGATTCACTAAGGCTTCAACCTCAAGCCCCGTGAGGTCAGCCTTCAAAACTCTTAAACGTAAGCCTTTAAACTCCGCCTCAAAGCTCAAGCCTTAAACCCCAAGCCTCTAGGCCTGCCGAAAAATAAAAATGTAAAGCCCTAAATTTCACGTTACCCCAATTTTATTTTGAGGGTTTTAGGATTGGCTGGAGGCTACCGGTTCCTAGAGCATTCAAGCGACATCTACGTGGAGGCTTGGGGTGGAAGTCTTGAGGAGGCCTTCGAGCAGGCTGCCCTAGCCATGTTCGACACCATGACCGATGTTAGGCTGGTTGAACCCAAGGTTGAGGTTCAGGTTTCAGCGGAAGGCTCAGATGAGCAGGAGCTCCTCTACAGCTGGCTGGAAAACCTCCTCGTAAAGTATGAAGTGGAAGGCTTACTCTTCTCAAGGTTTAAGGTGAAACCCATCCTACGGGAGGATGGAACCTTAAAGCTTGAAGGTTTAGCCTGGGGTGAACCCCTAAACTTGGAGAAGCATCCCTCCAAGGTGGAGATTAAGGCGGTAACCTACCACCTTATGGAGGTTGAAAGAAGAGGTGAGGGAGAATTCAGGGTTAGGGTGCTCTTCGACATTTAAATCCTAAGTATGGTTAATGGCGGATACCTTGAAGGATAGCCTAAACCCAGGCTTGAGGTTGAATATTTCTGGCGGGTTCGCCCCCTAAACTTCATGTCCAAGATTTCAGGGATAACCTTCTCTCTCAGCCTTTCAGAGGGCTCCCCGTAGGAGAGACCTGGGCAGGCTGGAACCACGTAAACATAGTAAAGCCTACGCCCATACTTGTAGTAGGCAAGCTCAGGATAGCCGAAATTCGGAGTTTCACAGGGGATGAAGGGCCAGAGCCTGCAGGCTTCAGGCTTCATGTGCTGGAGGCCACATAAGCCCCTCCCATTAGCCCTATAGAGGAAAACGCAGGAGCCGTCAGGCCTCCTCCGCAGGTAAACCTTTCCAAGATTCGTGGTCACGTAAGAATAGCCGTAAACATGTGCTATTTCAGCGTATTCTATGGGTTTAAGCTCGACTAGGTAGCGAGTGCAGCATTCACCGCAGGCATAGCACCGCCAGTCGTGGATGAACCTCCATGGTACAGGCTTTCCAGCTTGGATGAGGCTTCTTAATATCTGCCTTTGAGAGTCCTCCTGGAGTGGCATAACCCCCTTACCCTTCCCCTTCTCTTTAAGGGGCTGGAGGGAAAAGGGGTTCGGCCTACTCCACTTTTATGGGTTCTCCTCTAAGCCTGGGTGCAGGACCCTTCCTTGGGAGAACCACTTCTAGGAGGCCGTTAGAGTAGGTTGATTTAGCCTCCTTAGGCTCCACCTCGTAGGGTAGCTCTATCTCCCTGAAGTAGGTGCATCCCCTCCCTTCAGCTTTAACCGTAAGCGTCCTCTCGGTTCCGGTAACCTGGATTCCCTCCTTTACAGCTCCAGGCAGCTCAACGGTTACCCGCAGCTTCCCATCCTCCTCTTCTAGGTCGTAGAGGGGCTCCCTATACTCCGCAACGGTGAAGCCTTCTAGGGCTCGAAGCATGGAGGGCTTAATGTTTCCAAAGCTTTTAATGGAGGGCTTGCCCTGGGAAAGCTTAAAGCTTACACCCCAAACGATTGGGCCTACCTCCCTAACCATGCTTCCATCGGGAAGCCTCCGCTCCCTAACTAGGCTTGAAGGAGCACGCTCAACCAGCCTCCTGAAAAACCTTTCCATGAGGGCCTCCCAATCCCTCCTCGGAATTTCTGAGAGTTCCTCTAGGATTTTTGCTGGCAGGCTTAGCATGGATAGGACTGCGGTCAGCGGGGTGAACCTACGTCCAAACCTCTCCAAGCCTCTTCACCACTAAAAATGGTTCAGCCGGTTGGTTTAAGCTTTGCCCAGCCTCAATAGCACCCCCAAAAAATATACATTTTAATAATCTGGTATGGAAATTAATCCTTGGCTTCGGAGGGGAGCCGGGAGGGATGCCAACCCTCAACACGGGTTTAACCATCTCCGGGGGGTATTCGGATAAGGTTAGGAAGACGCTTTTCGCCCAGCTAGCTGGAAGCGTGAAGAGTGGAAGCCTTGACTCCAAAGAGGTAGCTAGAGCCGTGGCGGAGCTAAACCAAACCCTCTACAAAATCCTCGTGGAGAAGCTTAAAACGGGTAAGGGGGACGTGGTGAGAATTAGAATAGACTACGACGCCTCTGAGGGAAACGTAAAATGGCTGTGGAAAACCTTGAAAATAGAGTTTTTCAAGCGAACTCCAGACGAGGAAATAGGCCGAACCGTGGATGAAGCCTTAGCAGAACTCGGAAAAATATGAGTTTGCAAGGGTGGTGTAAGCCAGCTACCAGTCTCCCATCTGGCGCCTCCTCGATTGAAGCTACAACTTTTAGGAGACCTCATTAAGGTCTACTCTCCACCCTGTTGAAGCCAGCCTGCCTTAACGTTACCTATTAAATTAAAGAACTGTTAAGCCCCTTAACTGATGTTAAGAGAGGGTTGAAGAAATGTCGGTTAAGATTTTAGGTGTTATCCCTCTTTCGGCTGTTAAGAGTTTTGGAACTTTCTCGATACAATTCTTAAACCTTCTTCTAATAACCGATACTGGCATTTTAATTCTGAAGGATGCCTGTGGGCTGAAAGGTTTAGAGGAAGCATTTCCGATGTCGCAGGAAAGGTTGAGAGAGTTATTTAAGCGATTACCTAAAAGCTCTAAGGAGTTTAGAGAGTACATATATTCCGTTGTAGGTTCAAGTATTAGTCTCGACAGGCTGGCTGAAAGGCTTGGAAGGAAGTTTTCCAGCAGCTGCATGGCCATATCCTACAGAGATATAATTCGTTTAGGAATTAGGAGGAGAAAGGTGCACATGATTGTTGCAAAAGCTACCATTATTGAGGTAATAGTCGATACGGAGAAGAAAAGTCACCGCTTTATCGTTCTTCCAGGAAGCTATAGGGATATTACGGAAGATGCAGCATACGCTGAGGTACTGGACATGTTAAGGAAGACAAAGCTTCCTATAACCATCCTCCACGACTAAGAGTAATCTTTTCAGTAACGTTTAGCTCAATTCGCGCATATATCTTTGATGGGGGTGTTGCGGCCAAATCTAACCTTATACTGGATATTTTCAGCCTTTAGGTCTAATTAGGATAGCATTGCAAAGGCAGCTGTTAAAGCATTTCCAGCAGCCAACACAATTTGAGGGGTTGCTAACATAGATTTCACCTTTCGAGTTTACTGCAAAAACTCCTTTCTCACAAGTGTCCAGGCAGATCTTGCAGTTGCTACAGGCGTTCTTGTCTATTGCTACTAGGAAAGCCATGGCAGCACACCTCACCCAGGCTTACCAACCTTGTAAACCCTGCATAGGAGACCCCTGTTACACCAGTTTCCTATAAGCGGGTCGCAGATTTCAGGCTCCTCCAAGGTGAGCACATTAGCGTTACATTCGAAAACTCCGTAAAGGATGGGATCTTCAGGATTTTCTTCTGGGAACCACCAGCCATGCTGAATGCTTACCACCCTGGGGTCTATGCCATCGGTGACCCTCGCCTTATGCTTTATCCTCCCCCTCCTAGTTTCAATCCATATCCAGTCTCCATCCCTAATTCCAAGCCTCCTCGCCGTGTTCGTGTTTATTTCGGCTATGGGGTCTGGATGCATTTCTCTCAGGCCTGTTCCAACCTGTCTAAACTCCGAGTGAAACATGGGTTTAAACCTAGCTCCAGTAATTAGGATTAGAGGGTATTCCCTAGCCACCTCAGGCGTGCTATACGGGCTTTCAGGAGGCTCCCTATAGTTTGGGAGGGGGTCATAGCCTAACCTTTCAAAAATGGTGCTGTAAAGTTCAACCTTTCCTGTGGGTGTTGGAAAACCTTTCTCCTCGTATTTCCTATACTTCTTCTCTTCTGGGGGTATCCAAGGTTTCCTACAAAAATCCTCGTAGGAGATGCCAACCTGTTTAAGCCTCCACTCAATAAACTCTTCATAGGTCTTCCAAGGCCAGTATTCTGCTTGGCCAAGCCTAACCCCTAACTCCCTCCAAAACTCGAAGTCGGTGCGGCGTTCACCTATGGGCTTAATGGCTCTTGCCCCACCCCTAACGAAGGGTCTGTGGCCGCAAATCGTGGAGCACATGGGTCTTTCAAGCCAGCTAGCTGCTGGCAGCACATAATCTGCGAGGGCTGCGGTAGGAGTCATAAAGTATTCGAGGACTACGTGAAGTTCGAGGTTTGGGCTTTTCAAGGCCTTATAAACTAGCTTAGTGTTGGGAGCCCAGAGCATTGGGTTGCTGAACCAGGTTATTAAAGCCTTAATAGGGTAGGGCTTACCCGTTAGAATAGCCCTCCAGAGGAGGGGTGCAGGAGTTATGAGGCTCCAAACCAGCGGGTAGGGTGTCCCCCACCATTTCTGATGAATCTCATTTAAAATTTCCCAGCCAGGCCAGGTCATTAGCTTAAACTTGTCGGCGCCTAACTGCTTCCTCCTCTGCTCAGGCGGAACTTTATCCGCTAGTTCGAGTTCTGAGGTTTGGGGGAGAAGTTTCCCATTAACTCTAGGGCCTGAACCAGGGAAACAGTAGTGTCCTCCGGGAACGTCTATGTTTCCTGTGATAGCGCGCAGAATCATTCTAGCATGCTCGGTGGCTGAGAAATTGGGGGTTTGGTCTACTGCAACCTCGGGTGCATGGATGCATGCAGGCTTCACGGTGGCGAAAA
>QMYD01000062.1 GCA_003662485.1 Candidatus Hecatellales archaeon
GAGGATGGCCTTAACCTCTAGGGGTCGGATGGTTAGCACCTGCTCCCTTCTACTCCCATACCGGTATACGGTTATCCCCTTACACTTCAGCTTCCAGGCGAGGAGGAAGGCCTTCCTAACCTCTTCAAGCGGAGCATCCTGCCTCAAATTTATGGTTTTGGATACGGCGTTGTCTACATGCTTTTGGAAGGCAGCCTGCATGCGCACATGCCATTCAGGCTCAATATCCAGGGCTGTGACGAATACCTCCTTCACGTCGCTGGGGACTCCTTCAACCTCCTGGATGGAGCCTGTTTTAGCTATTTGGAGCATGAGGTCTCGACTGTAGAAGCCTCTCCGCTTTGCCTCCTCCTCAAAGGTTTGGTTTACCTCTAGGAGCTTGGTTCCCTCCAAAACGTTCCTCACGAAGGTTACGGCGAAGAGGGGTTCTATCCCGCTGGTTACGCCTGCTATAATGCTTATGGTTCCCGTGGGTGCAATCGTTGTGAGGGTGGCATTTCGGAGGGCATGGTAGCCTTTAGAAGGCCAAATGCTCTCCTCAAAGTTGGGGAAGGAGCCTCTCTCCTCAGCAAGTTCAACAGACATTTGCCTTGCCTCCCTAGAGATGAAGTCCATAACCTTCTCAGCTAGCTTTAAGGCTTCCTCCGAGTTGTAGGGCACCCATAGCCTCAGCAAGCTTTCAGCCCAGCCCATCACGCCTAAGCCAATCTTCCTATTGGCTCTCGTAATTTTCGCTATCTCTGGGAGGGGGTAATTGTTCACGTCTATTACGTTGTCTAGGAAGTGGACGGCTATGCGGGTAACCTCCCTAAGCCTATCCCAGTCGAAGTCACCCCTCTCAGGCCTAACCATTTTGGCCAGGTTTATTGAGCCAAGATTACAGGATTCATAGGGGAGCAAAGGCTGCTCCCCACAGGGGTTTGTAGCTTCAATCCTCCCAAGCTTGGGAGTAGGATTATGCCTGTTAATCTCGTCTAGGAAGACTAGGCCCGGGTCGCCTGTAGCCCAGGCCATGTTCACGATGAGGTTGAAGAGGGAGGAGGCGTTCAGCCTTTTAACCTCCCTCCCATTTCTCGGGTTCACAAGCGAGATTTCACCCCCCTTTTCTACTGCCTCCATGAAGGCGTCGTCCACAGCCACAGAAATATTGAAGTTGGAGAAGGCCCCCTCCACCCTTTTCGCTGTTACGAACTCGACAATGTCTGGGTGGTGGACGTCTAGGATTCCCATGTTTGCTCCACGCCTACGCCCACCCTGCTTAATAACATCGGTTGAAACATCGAAGATTCGCATGAAGGATACGGGGCCTGAGGCTATTCCACCCGTAGACTTCACCACGTCGCCTTTGGGCCTGAGCTTGGAGAAACTAAACCCGGTGCCTCCACCACTCTTATGGATAATCGCCATATACTTTACGGCGTTAAAAATGCCTTCTATGGAGTCTTCTACTGGGAGGACGAAGCAGGCTGAGAGTTGACCCATCTCCGTCCCAGCATTCATCAAAGTAGGCGAATTAGGAAGGAATTGGAGGCTGGTCATCACACTGAAAAATTCTTCCTCAGCCTTTGAGAAATCCTTCCCATAGGCTTTGTCGGCTAGCGCTATGGCTCGGGCAACTCTCCTAAACATCTGCCCAGGAGTTTCAACCACATTTCCGAATTCATCTTTAAGCAGGTATCGCCTCTTCAGGACGCTGAGGGCGTTAACGCTGAGTTTTAGGTCGTCCTTCACGCCTATAAGCTGCTTTTTAATGTCTCTAATCTCCGCCCTACGCTGCCTGTAGACAATGTAGGCTCGGGCTACCTCGGTTAACCCCTCCCTCATCAAGGCTTCCTCAACTAGGTCCTGAACATCCTCAACCGTTGGAACCCTTTCAGCCCCAAACTTCTTCTTAACCTCCTCTACCACCCTCCCAGCTATGCGCTCAGCATCCTCCCTACTTCCAACCCCAACAGCCCTCATAGCCTTAAGCACGGCTTCCACTATCTTCTCAGGCTTCCACTCCTCAAGCCTTCCATCCCGCTTCATAATATACTTGGGCGCAGAGGCCAAGGAGAAGCCCTCCAGAGAAATTTAGGGGCCCGGGGAAAGAAAAAGGTTTAAAATATGAGGCCTCTCGTTGGGAGGGCGTAGACTGCCTCCTTGAGGAGGAGGCTTGGAGACCTTGGAGCCTGGGATAGGATGGAAGGCTCCCTAAAACAGTTTATATAGCACTCATCACACTCCACGTTCTCCTTAAGCCTGTGGTTTCCCTCCTCAAGGATATTGAACATTTTAGGCTTGAGGAAGCAGGGGTAAAGGTCTCCATGCCAGTCGATGTAAACCGTGGTCTCCCCACCCTTACAGTAAAAGTTGGGCTTGCTTCCAGGAGGTCTTAAAAGATCCTCCAAATAGCTTCCCGTATTCACGATTTTGTAGCCTGCCCTCTTAAGCCTTAAAAGCGTTTCCACGCTCTCCCTAAGCTTCCCTTTAAGGTCTTCCTGTTTAAACTGGCCGTGAAGCCTGAAGGTGGTGATGTCGGCTTCCGCTGGATAGCAGAAGCCCACTGGGACTCTGAGTTCCCTGTTAACGTATTCAACGATGCCTTGGACGCCGTCCAAAACCAGGTAGGGGTTCAAGTACACGAGGGCGTAGACTTTTAGGCCTATGTTTCTAGCGTGGGCTATGGCTTCCACCTGCCTCCTCATAATTCCCCTAACTCCCCTAATTTTCTCGCAGACCTCGGGTTTCCAGTGGTCTAGGGATACGCTTAAAACCCTTAGGCCTGCCTCCTTTAACTCCTCTAACCTTTCAGGCTTGAGGTTTCCGTTGGTGGTTAGGGTGGCTGCAAGGCCAAGCCTATCCGCCTCTTCAACAGCCTCCACCACGTTGGGGTGGAGGGTAGGCTCCCCACCCGTAAAATAGACGATGAGAAACTTGTTTTCCGAGAGGAACCTTAAAACCTTCCTAAGGCCTTCGAGTGGCAGGTATTCTGGGGGGTTCTCATGCATCCCACACATAACACATTTACAGTTGCACTGGGTTGTGATGGCGAAAACAGCGGTTCTACGGTGTCCCCTGAGAAATTTTAAGGCTAAGCCTGCGAGGCTAACCATGGAGGGCTCCCCTGCCTAGGCTGGAAACTCATAGCCGCAGTAGGGGCATTTAACGTAGCCGCAGCTTCCGGTTACCGAATACTGGCAGCCTGAGCAGCTGAAAGCTCTTGAGTAGGTTAGGTCGAACTGGCGGCCGCACTGAGGGCAGGTGTAAAGCCTCCTCAACCCTCTCAAGCCCTAACGTTTCCCTGAAATATAGCTGAAGGCTTTTTATTTAAACTTGGGGGAGTTTGAGTTTAAGCCTTCTAATGGTTGCCTTTCCTCCAAGCCAGGCGAAGAAGTATAGGAGGCGGTATCCAACCCAGTATAGGGCTTTAAGCCATAGGGCTTCAGGCTTAAAGTATAGGGTTCTAAGCATGTTAGCCCACCTAACCGAGTGGTTTATGCATTTGAGCAGGATTTTCCAGTGTTCCTCACCCATGTTGGCTACGTCGAAGCGGGGGGCATGCTCTAGGACGGTTTCCATCATTGGCATGAAGAATTGGGGGATGATGAAGGAGGGGACATCCTTAAGCCTGTCCATTAACTCTAGGGTTGCGTTTAGGTCATCAGGGGTTTCACCTGGAAGCCCAATAATTAGGGTTGCAGCTGGAATCCAGCCGTTATCCTTGGAGAGGCCGAAGGCTTGAACCACTACCTCAGGCCATTCTTCAGGCTTGAAGGGTAGGGCCTTCCCAGCCATAAGCCTCCTAAGCAGCCTAACGCTTCCCGTTTCAATGCCAGCCTGGTAGCCGAAGAGGGGTGCATACTTACTCTTACCTACCTGAAGTAGCTCTGATATGGCTTCAACAAGTTTTGGGGCTGCGGCTATGGAGGATAGGGCTGCATGGCTTATCCCAAGCTGGGGGCGTTCCATTTCGGCTAAGACCGTCTTAAAAAGCCTTAAAACCTTCTCCTCGTCTGGTTTAAACCTGTTCTTAGGCCCCGAACCATAGTTTAAAACATCCTCAGCGTGGAGGCATATCGACCTGTTTCCGCCTCTAATGTTAACTCTAACCTCCTCGGCTATCATGCTTAGGGGCATATCTCGCTTACCTCGGAGGGTTGGAGTGCAGAACTGGCAGTTCCTACCGCAGCCCCTGGAAACTTCGATGAGCCCTCCAACCGAAGCCCTCCTAATCGGCCTAATAAGCTCGATATCCGCATCCTCGGAGAAAACCACTCTGGGCAGGCTTTCACCATTCACGGCCTTGTGGAAGAGTTCACCTGCAACCCTTTCTCCCTCCCCAACCACCACGGTGTCGATGGGGAAAAGCCGCTCCCAATCCTTAACTTGGAGAATCTGCCATACGCCGGGGCCTCCAGCTATAATCTTTATCCCCCTCCTCCTCTGAGCCTCTAAGATGCTTGAAAGCCTTTCAAACTCGGCTTGGGTGGCGGTTTTACCGTTGAAGATGGAGGCGAAGGTTAGGCTGGTTGGCCCCCAGCCCAGGGGGTCCATGAGGGTTACCCCTATCGCCTTCGTCTCCGGGGAAACCGTTTTCTCCAGCCTCTCAGGGTGGACGGTTACCACCTCGCTCTCGCTGAAGCCGGAGTCTAGGAGGCAGGCCTCAATCTTTCTGAGGGCGTAGGGTGCATAGTCTGCCTGCCCGTTGTGGTGGCTGACGGGAGGATAGAAGAGCCATTTAACAAACCATGGGGGGAAGGGGGGATTTGATATGCAGGCTCCAAAACCGCAGAAAATCTTGCCGTAGTGGTTGCTCATTTCGGTTGCAGGAGCGGTGAGCACTATTTTAGGGTTTGAGGCTGGGCCTCCAGGCCTCGAGCCTTTCCACCCCCTAACGACGGCTGGAAGAAATTTCCGTTAGGTAAGCCTTATACTACTTCATCCCTTATTTCTATTTCCCTTCTTCAGGTCTTATGTTGATGAGCTGGCAGACCTCCCTAAGCTTTCTCGTACCTCCCCCCTCCATCACCACCCTTAAGGTTTGATCTGGATCGAGAATTCGAACTCCTCCTACTAGGGTTACCCCACGCTTGAAGAGGGGTTCAGGAGTTATGGGGGCGGTAGGTCCAACCAGGGCAACCTCCCTAGCGCTTCCAGCCAGCTCAAGCAGCCTGTCAATGCTTCCATTCACAAGGGCTGTAGCCGTAATTATGGCAACATCAGCCTTGGGAAGGTATTCCTCGCAGGCTGTGTCGGGTAGGATTCCCTCGCCTCGAAAGCTGGGCCTACGCTCAAGAATGTGGAGCTGCCCAGCCACATTTTCTAGGAAGGAAGCTATAGGCTTCATATTTCCAACCATGACCACCACGTCTCCAGCTTTAACCCTAAGCTCTGAGGTGAGGTTTCCCGTGGAAATCT
This sequence comes from Candidatus Hecatellales archaeon, assembly GCA_003662485.1. Lineage (GTDB taxonomy): Archaea > Thermoproteota > Bathyarchaeia > Hecatellales > Hecatellaceae > B25. Next base: position 5,401 of record QMYD01000062.1, read on the forward strand.
TGTAGACGCCGCTTCTCCGCTCGAAAAGCATTTGGGAGGCGGCGTTCATGGCTGCTAGCCCCACGATGCATTCGCCCTGAAGCCAGGAGCCTGAGAGCCTTGCAAGGTCGAAGAGTAGGTTTCCAGCTAGCCGCCCGCTTTCAACCCGCAGGTTGCAGCATTCATAGTTGAGTTCTGAGGGTGTGGTAGCTGAGAGGCCTAAGTAGCCGTTCTCCAGCTGGACGGCTGTATATCCCAAGCCTATGCAAACATTCTTAACCTTAAGCTGGAAGGCTTCGGGAATATTCTTTAGAAGGAAGGCTAAGAGTTCACCCACAACCATTCCAGGCATTAGTCGTTCCGCCTCTAAACCTCAATTCCACATGAAAGGGTTAAGTACTTTGCTTCCCTCTCAGAGAGGGAGGGTTGAGGTGCGTTTACGGTCCGGTTCCCTCCTGGAGGCTAGGGCTTTCACTAGGCATTGACCCAGTGGGTCCTCCTAAAACCTGCACCTTCGACTGCGTTTACTGTCAGCTCGGCCGAACAATCCACAAAATAGGCGGTATAGGAGAGTTTAAACCAAGGGTTTCCATTGAGAAGGTTTTAGGCGACTTAGAGGAGGCACTTTCCACTGTTAACCTGAGGCGTGTGCGCTATGTCACCTTTTCAGGTTTGGGGGAGCCTACACTCCACCCTCAGCTAGCCGAAATGGTGGAGGAAGCTAGGAAGCTTACAGGTAAACCCATAGCCATCCTAACCAATTCCTCGCTCATAACCGATGAGCGGGTTTTAAGGGCTCTCCTAAGGTTCGACTTGGTGGTTGCCAAGCTTGACGCCGCAGACCAAAGGCTTTTCGAAGCCGTGAACAGGCCTGCGAAGGGGTTGAGAATTGAAAGGATCGTGGAGGGGATAGGGAGGCTTAAGCGTAGAATGGAGGGGAGGCTTGCCATCCAATCCATGTTCTTCCATGGGCCTGGCTTCTCAAACTTTTCAGCTGAGGCTGTTGAGGCCCTAGCCAAAACGGTTTCAAGGCTGGAGCCTGACGAGGTTCAGGTGAATACTCCAACAAGGCCTCCAGCTGAGCCTGGGGTTCTCCCCCTAACCTCTAGAGAGC
>QMYD01000063.1 GCA_003662485.1 Candidatus Hecatellales archaeon
GTCTGAGGCTCCAACTCCATAGATTCTTCCCCCCTCCATTCTACCCTCGTAGGGGTTGAGGGTCCAACCTTCGCCTGGGGGGACATGGTCTAGATGCGCATTCAGCACGACGGTTTTACCCTTGGGTCCAAGCTCAGCTCTAACGTTAAAATACTTGTCTATGCTAGGCTTAACTCCAAGCTTTTCAAGCCTATCTGCCACGGCCTCAGCTATTTTCCCTTCCTCCCCTGGAGGGCTTGGAATCCTTACAAGCTCCACAAGGGTTTCGGCAAGCCTCTTCACGTTCACCTTTAACTCTTCCACTAGCCTCACCTTCTAGCTCAAGGTTTAAGGTAAATAGTTATAGGCTTGAATTTTTGTAAAGATTTTCCGGTGAAGGGAGGAGAAGGTGGCGAGGGGAACCTGGTATTACAGGCTTACATATCTTCAGAGGTGGGTTCTGCTTGGAACGGCTATAGGAGTAGTGAGCGGTGTAGGCTCAGCCGTCTTCTACTTCCTTTTAAGAGTTAACTGCGAGTTCTTCCTGGGTTTTCTGGCTGGTTTCTATCCTCCCCTCCCTGAGGGTGAGAGGAGGCTTAGGCTTTTTGATGGTGGAGGCCTGCTTCCAGGGTGGGCTTTAACTCTTATACCAGCCCTCGGCGGAATAATTTCAGGCTTCATCGTTTACCATTTTGCTCCTGAAGCTGAGGGGCATGGAACTGATGCGGTTATAGCCTCCTTTCACAGGCTTGGGGGAGCTATTAGAAAGCGGATTCCACTTATCAAAACGATAGCTTCAGCAGTTACGATTGGGAGTGGGGGGAGTGCTGGAAGGGAGGGACCCATCGCCCAGATTGGGGCGGGCTTCGGCTCCTGGCTTGCCAGCCTCCTGAAGCTTCCAGTTAGGGATAGGAGGATTCTCGTGGTCTGCGGGGCTTCAGCTGGGATTGGAAGCATTTTCAAGGCTCCGCTTGGAGGTGCAATGTTTGGAGTTGAAGTCTTGTATAGGCGTGACTTTGAGGTTGAAGCTTTGATTCCAGCCTTCATCTCCTCGGTGGTGGCTTACTGCGTTTTCTGCTCCATTCCAGGAGTTGGCTTCAAACCCATCTTTCACACACCCACCTACACGTTCACCCATCCCATTGAACTCTTCTACTATGCCCTTCTAGGTTTGGCCTGCGGTTTAGCTGCGAGGTTTTACGTTCGAGTTTTCTACGGGCTTAGAGACCTGTTTTTTAGGAGGCTTCCCCTAATCAATCATTTGAAGCCTGCGGTTGGAGGCCTCCTCACGGGCCTCCTAGCCTTCAGTGTTCCCGGAATTCTTGGAACAAGCTACGGCTGGCTTCAGCTCGCCATCTACGGTCAGCTTTCCCTCACGGTTATGGCTGCCATCTTCCTAGCGAAGATCTTCGCTACAAGTTTTACGATTAGCTCTGGTGGTAGTGGAGGGGTTTTCGCCCCCTCCCTGGTTATTGGAGGCATGCTGGGAGGGGTTTTAGGACTGCTTTTCAGCATGGTTTCCCCTGAGGTTCAGGTTGGAGCCTTCGTGCTGGTGGGTATGGCAGCCCTCTTCTCAGGTGCGGCGAAAGTCCCCATAGCCGCCCTCATCATGGTTTCTGAAATGACGGGGAACTATAATTTGTTGGCCCCCCTCATGCTTGCCTGCGCCCTCGCCTACATTGTTTCTGGAAGGTGGACGATTTATGAGAGTCAGGTTTTGAATAGGGCTGAGTCTCCAGCCCACCGGGGCGAATACCAAGTTGACATTTTGGAGGGATTAAGGGTTGAGAGTGTTATGACGAAGAAGGTGGTAACGGTTAAGCCTTCAGATCCAATAAGCGAGTTTGTAAGGCTTATGCATTCCACCGGGCATCTGGCCTACCCGGTGGTAGAAGGGGGGAAGCTTGTGGGAATAGTCTCCCTCGCAGACGTTTTGAAGGTTCCCACAGACGAGATGGCTGAGCGAACCATTGGGGAAATCATGTCCAGAAAGGTGGTTACAGCCTTCCCCGATGAGAAGCTTACCACGGTTTTGGCTAGGATAGACGACACGGGCTATGGGCATTTGCCCGTTGTGGATCGTGGAGATCCGTCGAGGCTTGTGGGGATCATAACGAGGAAGGATATTATAACGGGTCATGAGGTGGTTAGGGAGTTAACTAGGAAGGGTGAAGGACTCCCATCCAGCCTATAGGGCTCCGTATTCAGCAGTCCACTTCCTGTAGGCTTGAAGCATGCTTTTTGAGACGCTGGGTTTCCTTTCAGCTAAGGCCTCCATTAGGTCTTGCATGGTTATGGGGCGTGGCTTAGCCTGCGGGTTTTCAGCTCCACCCTGCTGGAAGAATTCCCTTACCACCTTGGTGTGGGCTGTTTGGAGGAGGTCTCGAATGTCGCTTCCAGCATAGCCCTCGGTGAGGATGGCAAGCCTTTCCAGGTCCACGTCAGGGGCGAAATTCAACTCTTTAGAGTATATTTTTATGAGTTGTTTTCTGGCTTCTAGGTCTGGTAGGGGCACGTAGATTCGCTTTTGAAACCTTCGGATGAAGGGTTCGTCTAGGGCCCAAGGCTTGTTCGTGGCTCCAAAAACGTAGACGTAGGTTTTCCTATTCTTGTCGAGGATTCCATCCATCTCCTTTAGGAACTGGTTTCTGGCTCTGGCTTCCCCTCCAACCTCCTCCACCCTAGCCGCCATGAGGCTGTCAAGCTCGTCGATGAAGATGATGGAGGGCTTCCCGTTCTGGGCTGCCTTCCGAGCCTCCCCGAAGAGTCTTGCCACATTCTTCTCGGATTCTCCAAGCCACTTCGACATGATGGTGGAAGCGTCTACGCAGTAGAAGTTGGCGTCTATTTCGCTGGCGGTTGCTGCGGCTAGGAGTGTTTTCCCGCAGCCTGGTGGGCCGTAGAGGAGGATACCCCTCGGCCATCCTAGGGGGAATAGGTCAGGCCTCTTCGTGGGGTATACCACAGACTCTATGATAGCCTTCTTAGCAGTTTCAAGGTCTGCTATATCCTCCCAGCGGATTTGGGGTTTTTCAGCTAGCTGTAGGGGGGATGGAGTTGGGGCTGCTGGCTCTCTTTCTAGGGCTGGCCTCCCATCTCCGCCTTTAAGCTCCTTTATTCGCTGCCTGTAGGCGTCCACCCTCTTCATGTAGATTTCATGTTGAGGAGAATTGGGGTAGAGGGAGCAGAGTTTTAGGAGGACTTCTACAGCCTTCTGGTATTCGGTTAGGGCTAGGCCTCTTGCACCCTGCCTGTCAAGTCTAACCGCCTCGCTGGCATGCTTCACAGCATACCTTTCAAGCTCCTCGAGGGCTCCCATAGAGGCTTCACCGTTGCTGAAGCCTTATCCTACCCTCCTGCTGGAGGAGTTCTAAAGCCTCGTTTACGGTTTCCTCTGGGACATTGAGTTCTCTGCAGCATTCGGCTAGGGTGAGCACCCCCCCATGCTGTTTAAGGTATTCGTAGAGTTTCTCCTTTACCTCGGCTGGGCTTGGCGTTGGGGAAGATGCGACCTCTGCCTTCGCCTCGGGTAAGACTTCTGCTTCCAGCTGCCCCTCTGATGCTTCTGGAGTTTCACCTGTTGGGGGTACGGGGAGGGTTGGGTAGATTTCCTTCACCTTCTGCTCAGCTATGGCTGAGGCTTCTTCGAGCACTCGTTTAGCCTCCTCGGAGGAGGCTTCAACATTCGGAGTCATTTCAGGGGTTAAGCCAGCCTCAGCTACTGTTCCGTTCAGGTACTCTGTTATTTCTTCGAGTTCATGGGATACCTCTGGAATTACTCCTGTAAGTTTGCTTTTGGTTTCCTTTACGATGGATAGGACGGGGCCTAGGTGGGTTAGGATGTCCCCCACCTCCTCGATGGTTTTAAGCCTTAGGATAACCTTTTCCAGGGCGAGCTGGCTACTCAAAACTATCTTAGCCATCTTCCTTATCTCAGCACATTCATTAGCGTAGATGACAGCGTGGGCTAGGTCTCCTTGAGCCTCAGCCCCTATGCAGCGTTCAAACATTTCCTTGTCCCGCTGGTGGAGGCGGCTTGCCGTCTGCTCAAGCTTGGCTAGCTGGGTTTCAAGCCTGTAGATGGCTTGGGCTATACGCTCCTTAAGCGGTATCCTGCTGAACATGTCCCTTCCAACCTTGAACGAGAATATTTTCCAGGTCAAGGGAGGAGTTCACCCCTTTGAGGCTTGAAAATAAGGGGTGGAGGCTTAGTGTAGGTGTTTCTCGCCTTCGAAGGCTTCTGGAAGTTCTGGAAACTTCTCCTTCATCCGCTGTTCTGCTACGAGGGAGGCCTCCTGGAGGATGCGCTTGGATTCTTCGCTTGCAGCTTCTGGGGTTGGAGGAGCTCCAGCAGCTACGCCTGCCTCAACCATCATTCCATTTAGCATTTCACCTATGCTTCCAAGCTCGTAGGATACTTCTGGAACTATTCCTGAAAGCTTCCCTTTGAGGCTGTGGATTACGCCTGTGATGGGTGCCATGTGGGCTAAGACATCCCCAAACTCCTCTATGGTTTCAAGCCTTAGGATCACCTGTTCTAGGGCGAGCTGGCTACTCAAAACTATCTTAGCCATCTTCCTTATCTCAGCACATTCATTAGCGTAGATGGCTGCCCTCGCATCATCCTTAACCATTTGGGCTTCAACAATTTTCTCGAAGAGCTGCTGGTCATGCTGTTTAAGCCTGCTTGCCGCCTGCTCAAGCTTGTCCCTTTGAAGCTTTAGGCGGAAGACGGTTTGGGCTATGCGCTCTTTTAGGGGAACCCTATGGAATTTTTCGGTTAACCTCTGGACTGGTGAGCTGCTTAATCCTCTATCCCAGTTTTTCAACATTTATGGTTCACCTGCCCCTTTTTCTTCTTCCACGTTAAAGGGTGGGGTGGGGAAAACTATTAAGCCTTGTAGAAGCAGACTTGAAGGCTAGAAGATTCATCTAATCGAAAATTTTAACAGGAAAAATTCAATTTGAAGAGCTTTATCCACGAGGCTTTCTGTGGAAGCTGGTTTTAGAGGAGGGGGTTTGAAAGGTTAAGTTTATATATTAAGGCTAATCGCCCCTCACAGGGATGTAAATTCCGATTCCATGTCTGATGGGAACACGCGCTTCACTAGTTCGAGGATGATGATTCCCCTCCAGAACTCCCTCCTTGAAACCTTATAGTTTAGGGAGTTTACCACGCCCTCAATGAATCTTGCCAGGAGTTCGGTGTGCTCCTGACTTTGGTTGGGGGCTATGATCTTCAGGGTTGCTGTTCCATCGCTATTGGAGGAAAGCCTTGTTTCGGTGACCTCCCAGAAGTATATGTTTAGGGTTTTGGTTAGGGCTTCGAGGGGGTTTTCAAACTTGGCTGAAAGGTATTTCCCATACCAAACTCCAGCCTCATACCATTTCTCTAGGAGGCTTTTACTCTGGGTTTCGAGGAGGCGGTCGAGGCAGTAGTTTAGGAGGTCTAGGGTTACCATAACTGCTCCAGCCTTCCTCAAAGTTTCTATGAACCTGTATTTTTCGAGGATTTCGGGTAGGGTGGAATCCATTTCATCCGCCTTTATGGCTTGCTCGAAGATTTCGTTCACGAAGCCGTAGAAGCTTTTACCCCTCCTGTTCGAGATTTCTATGGCCTTCTGGAGGAGGTCTCCTCTGACGGCTACGAACTTTTTGTCTCCCCTCTTGGTGGAGCCCACTATCCCGCCTCCGCAAAGCTTAGGAGAATTATGCCCTTGGATATTTCCTTGGATTTGAGGCTGTAGCCTAAGGCTTCCATGAGGCCTGTTAGGAAGCTTGCAAGCAGCGTGGTGTAGGTTGGGGGGCACCTAAACCCTATACACTTCATGGTTATGGTTCCATCATCCCCCTGCGAGACGGTAAACTCCGAAATGCTCCAGAGAATCCCCCTAACCAGTCTTTCAGCCAGGCTTTGGGGGGTAAGCTCAGGATCTATGGTTTTAAAGTAGTGGCCTAGCCATTCCCCCGCCTCCCTCCAAGCTTGAGCCATAGCCTTCCCCTCACTCTTAAAATTCTTCTCTATTAGGCTTATCCAGAGGCTTTCAGGGATTAGGATGAACCCAGCCTTTCTCGCCGCCGAAATGGTTTGATGGTTTTCGCAGATTTTCTGGAGGCTTTCACCTCTATTCTCAGCCTTTAAAAGCTGTTCGAGAGCCTCGCTTACCAGCGAAAATAGGGTTAGGTTTTTCCGTTTAGCCATTTCTGAAAGCTTTTCAGCGATGTCAGCCCTTACAGCCAGCAGCTTCCTGTTCAAGGCTTAACCATTAAAATAGTCTACCCAGCCGGCTTAAAGGATTTCTCCCGGAGAAAATTAGATTGAACGAAGTTTTTCTCCATAAAAAGAGGTGGAAGGAGCTTGGGAAACTCTTTCCTACTTCATGACCACCTTTCTGGCTATGGTTACCACAGCAGCTATGGCTGCTACCGCCGCTATCAGCGAAAGGATGACGGCTACTAGGATTAGCGTTGAGAGGCCGCCCACA
>QMYD01000064.1 GCA_003662485.1 Candidatus Hecatellales archaeon
AGGCTGTGCTCTTCCTCGAAGCCGACCGCCTCCCAACCGAGGAGGCTGTAAAATTTATCGCGGAGAGCTGTGGGGTTAAACCGGAAAACCTCTACCTGATGGTGGCTTCAACCTCCAGCCCTGTAGGCTCCTACCAGATAGCTGGCAGAGTTGTTGAAACGGGAATCCACAAGCTTTCAGAGCTGGGCTTCCTACCCAACAAGATTGTGGCTGGCTGGGGTTCCGCCCCCATAGCCCCCGTACACCCTGAAAGCGAGGTTGCCATGGGGATAACCAACGACATGATCCTCTACGGTGGAGAGGTCTTCCTAGAAGTGGACTGTAAGAGTGATGATGAGTTTCTGGACGCTCTTGAAATGGCTCCCTCCTCAGCCTCCACCGACTACGGCAAACCCTTCTACGAGATCTTCGTGGAGGCTGGAAAGGACTTCTACAAGATAGATCCAGGCCTCTTCGCACCCGCAAAAATAACCATAACCAACAGGCGAACGGGTAAAACCTACACAGCTGGCAAGATTAACCCTGAAATCCTAAAGCGCTCCCTAGCCCTTATCCCAAAGTAGCTCAGCGACTAGGAAGCCCCTTTCACTTTTTCTATGGCTAGCTTCACGGCTTCGGCTGGAGTGCTGGCTGCTTCAACCCTCACTATCCTCCTTTCGTCCAAGTATTTTCCTGCCGCCTCATCAGCATAGCCTCCACTGCCCTTGAGGGCTATGATGGGCTTCCCCTTAAAGTAGGCTACCAGGGCTTCTATGGCTGTTCCAGCCCCACCTCCAACCATGATTACGGCGTCGGCTGAGTAGGCGGTGGCGAAGTTTCTAGCCCAGCCTATTCCCGTAGCCACCACCACATCGCAGTACTGGTTGGCGTGGTAGGTGTCCTCGTAGGGTATTATTCCTACGACGAGGCCTCCAGCCTCCTTAGCCCCCCTGCTTGAAGCCTCCATAACGCCTCCAAGTCCGCCCGTTATGAGGATGGCTCCACGCCTAGCTATTTCCCTGCCAACCTCGTAGGCTAACTTTAACGTTTTCTCGTCGCAGTGGTCTTCTGAGGAGCCTGCAACCAGGATTTGGATGCTCCTAGCCAAACCCTGCACACCCCAGCGAAAGAGGTAAAATGTTTAATGCACTATTAGGGTTTAAGCGTTAACGTCCCTCTGGGGAAGCCTGATGTTTGATGAGGAGGAGGTGGAAAAGCTTAGGCTTGCAGGGAGGATAGCCTCCGAGGTTAGACGTTGGGCGGCTGGAAGGGTTAGGCCTGGAAAGCCCCTCCTCGAACTCTGCGAGGAAGTTGAGGGGGAGATAAGGCGTAGGGGTGGGGAGCCAGCCTTCCCCTGCAACATAGACATAAACGAGGTTGGAGCCCACTATACGCCTCCAAGCGGGGAGCAGGCAACCATACCAGAAAACTCCATTGTGAAGGTGGACCTAGGCGTCCACGTGGAGGGCTACATAGCCGACACAGCAGTTTCAGTCTGCCTCTCCCCTGAATATGAGATTCTAAGAAAGGCGGCTGAGGAAGCCTTAAAGGCGGGAATCCAAGCCATGCGGGCGGGCGTAAGAGTTTCCGAGGTAGGCTTCGCCATTCAAAAAACCATTGAAGGCTTTGGGTTAAAGCCCATTCGAAACCTTACTGGCCACAGTATTGGACGCTACCTCATCCACACGGGCAAGCATATACCGAATGTTGGAGGCATGGATGGGCTTAGAGTTGAGGAGGGTGAACTCTACGCCATTGAACCCTTCGTAACCCTTAGGAGTGCTGCTGGAGAGGTGGTGGGAGGCCCCTGCGGAAACATTTACAGAGTTTCCAAGAGGAAGCTTCCTAAGGAGCGGGAGGAAAGGAGGCTTATGGAGGAAATCCTGGAAAGATTTTCAACCCTACCCTTCACTTCAAGATGGCTTAAAGAAGCCTCCAGCCAAGCCTTTAAGGAGCTTGTAAGGGGGAAGTATGTTTCCTGCTATCCCATGCTCGTGGAGAGGACGGGTAAGCCCGTAGCCCAGGCTGAGCACACCGTTCTCGTTTTGAAGGATGGGGTTGAAGTCTTAACAGAGTAGGCTTTAAAACTTGAATTTAGGCTTCTTTTTCGGGGGCTCCTCAGGGTAGATGGCTTCAATATACATGGGGCCCTCGCATCCCGGGCATTTCCCCTCCCTCTTCGGTATGTAGTCTCCCTGCCTGAATTCCCTAATATTCTTCACGTTGCATTTCTCGCATCTAAGCACGGTGATGATGCGGGTTTTGGGTAGGCTTGGAGGCTGAGCCATAAGTCTGAGGAATAGGAAGAGGAGGATGATGAGGCCTAGGAAGCCTAGAAGCGTTGAGGTAGACCTCTCAGCGGCTCCCCCTCCTCCGAGGAGGCTTCCAAAAGCGACTATGAGGAGTAGGGCTAGGAGGATGATGAGTATAAGGTTGTTCGACCTAGGCTTAGCCACTCCCCCATCCCCCTTCTACTGAGCTATCCCAATGGTGTTCCCTATTCCAGCGATAATTACTAGGTCTCCCTCCTTGGTTTTCTCCCGAATAATTCTTTTCACCCTCTCCACAGCCTTATTCACACCCTCATAGATTTCCTTCTTCATGGGTGCTATGGCCTCTTTAAGCGACTCCTTAATGACAACGGCGTATAAGGGTATTTTATGCTTGTGGGCTACCTCCTCTATCCTAAACCTTTCCGTTCCTATCCCGCCTATGGCTGCTCCAACCCCATCGGAGACCTCACCCGTCTCTTCACCCTCAAATTTTTGGGCAGCATCCACCATCACGATGATGGAGGGCCTGTAACCGTAGGTGTCTATAAGCTTTTCGAGGGCTTCCCCAGGCTTTCCAACATTGCCCCCAGGCCCCTCAGCCTTCAAAACTAGAATCCTTCTACCCTCAAGCTCAGCTTCACCGTAAACCATGTCCTTCTCTATCTTTTTCACCTCTCTCCCGGAGAGGAGGCGGCAGGCTAGGAGGGGTCCCGCCCCATCGCCTATGGGCTGTCCCTCAGCGAAGGCTTCTACAGCCCCATCATAGGCGTAGGCTATCTCCATTATGAGGGGTAGGATCATGTGAAGCTGGGCTGTGATAATGTAGGCGTTGGTCCGCTTACCCATGAGGTAGTAGTGGCGGACTATCCTGTAGATCTGGTTTAGGTCGAGAGCTGCCTCCAAAAGGTTTTCCAGGTTGTTTAGGTTTGTTTCGTCAGCCTTGGGGGCGATCCTCCTCACCGTATCCTTCATGCTTAGGTCTCTGACATCGAGGAGGTGGTCGAGCTTCCAGACAATTCCAGCCGGATCCATGTTTACAGGCTCGATCAGGAAGGTTTCAAGGAACTGGTCTATCCTCGGGGTGGGGTCCTCCTCAGGCTTACCCAACTCCTTCACGGTTTTAATAGCCTTCTCCCTTGCCCTATCCCTAAGCAGCTTAAGCCTTCTAAGGCTTCGCTCTATATCCCTATTCCATATAGCAACCTGAATTCTTTGGCCGTAGAAGAAGTAGGCGATGATGAAGGCGAGGAAGGCTACTTGGAGGATTATCGCCCAGATGCTGCCTCCTTCACCCCCCATAAGCTGCTGGAGCAGGGACATTATTCTTCAACCTTCAAGGCGACGCCGCAAAGCCTACTAGCCGATAAAAGTAAAGCAACGACAAATATTTAAACTAAAATATTCGCTTGAAGGGAAAGCTTAAAGCAGACTTCGCCTAGAATCTTTTCGGGTTCACGGCCATAGCCTCCGGGGTAAGACCCGAACCCATCAGAACTCGGAAGTGAATCCCGGAGGCGCCGGGCATTACTGCCCTCGTAGGGGGCGGGAAAACCCGGTGCCGTGAACCCGCCCTATACTAACTTTTTTAAGCCCGCCCTTGGCTTACCTTAACTAAGGAGAGGCTCCTTTGGGCTGCGTGGAAAACGACCGCTGCACGGATAGGCTCTGCATTTGCGGGGGGAGGGGTAAACTTGTCTGGGTGGTGGACTACCATAGGTGGAGCCGGCAGCTCCTATGCAACCTTGGAGGAGTAGTCTTCCTCGAAGTTTTCGGAGACCTAGAGGTCTATGACTATGTTGGAGACCATCCAGCTCTTAAGGGGAACCCAGCCCGCCAAACACCTCCAACACCCAAGCCGGAAGACTACTTCCGCTGTCGACGCTGTGGAAGGCTGACGCTAAAGACTGGAAAACACCACCTCTACTGTCCGAAATGCGCTAGGGAAAGGGAAAAGGAAAGGAAGAAACTCTGGGCTAGGAAGGCTAGAAAGCGGGCAAGGCTGGAGGGTGCTTCCAAGAAGGAGGCTGAGCCAGTCCACTAGTAATATGCCGTTTTAAAACGTCTACATGGTGGGTTTCGGTTTGAGGAAGGCCTACTATGAGTCTTGGTATGTGCCGAGGAGGCGTTTCACTACGAGCAGCCGGGAGATTGCAGACTTAACCATAGCCCTCCTAGTCCTCGTGGCTTTAGGTTTCTCTTGGTATGGGTTCTCCCTTTCCCCACCCGTGATAGGGGCGGTGCTGGTTGGGGTTTTACCAGCCTTCCTCCTCCACGAGTTCGCCCACAAGCTTTCAGCCCAAAGATATGGCTTCTGGGCTGAGTTTAGGCTTGACACCTTTGGCATTGTGATAACGGCTATCTCTATCCTAGCCCCCTTCAAAATTATTGCTCCCGGAGCCGTTCTCATTTGGGGCCCTCCAGCGGGTAAGACGGTTATGGGGAGGATTTCGCTGGCAGGCCCCCTAACCAACATGCTCCTTGTAGCCGTCTTCTTCGTACTCCTACCCTTTATCCCCCCTTATATTGCCTGGTTTAGCATAGGCTTCAACGCCTTCGTAGCCTTCTTCAACCTCCTCCCCTTCGGAATCTTCGACGGCAGGAAGGTTATAGCTTGGAACTGGAAGATCTGGCTTCTATTCTTCGCTGTAAGCCTGATTCTCATGGCTCGAAGCTACCTATGGCTTTAAACCTAACACGCCTCCTTTTTACCTTTTAAGGGGAGGTGAAGAATGGAAGGATTTGCAGAGGCCTCGCTTGGAAGGCTTTTCGTGGTGAGGCTTCCCCACGGCGGAGACCTCCTAGAATCCATTAAGGGTTTCGCTGTTGAGAGAGGGGTGGAGGCTGGAGTCCTATGGGTGATAGGAGCCGTTAGGAAGGCCTCCATAAGCTTCTACGACCAGGCTGAGAAATCCTACGTGAAGCAGAGCTTTGAGGAGCCCATGGAAATCCTCGCCTGCACAGGAAACATTGGAAGGCTTAAAGGTGAAACCCTCGTCCACGCCCATATTACCCTGGCGAAGAGGAATGGTGAAACGGTTGGAGGCCACCTGGAGGAGGGCACCACCATCTTCTCTGCAGAAATGTTCCTCTTAGAACTGAAAAAGGTGGCCTTAAACAGGGAATACGATGAAACCACAGGGCTAAACCTTTTCAGGCTTTAGGCCAACCCTGAAAACCTTCAGGCCGTCGTAGACTGGTAAGGCCTTCTCCAGCATTTTGGCTAGGAGGGGGTCTGAGAGTTCATCAGGCTGGAGGATAACCAAATCTAGCGGTAGGCTTCTAGGCTTACAGCCTCTAACCTTGGCTAGAAGCCTCCAGTAGGCCTCGCCTTTAGGCTTCTTCGGAATTACGAGGGCTACATCATAGTCACTGTAGGGTAGGGGGTTTCCAAGAGCCCTAGAGCCGAAAAGAGCTATGGAAACCTCTCCTTTGAAAAGCCTTCTAACCCTGCTTACAAAGGCCTGGAAGTCTTTCTCTTCTCCCTCAAGCCTGCGAGCCCTACTTCTTAAGTAGGCTCTCAGCCCACCTTCCAATCTTCTTCGCATACTCCACACACCTTCTAGCTGTTTCCCTCCCATACTCCACAGGCTTTCTTCCAGGATACCTAGCCATCGTGTAGTGGGGTGTTAGGGCATCCGCGTAAGCGTAGAGTTCACTCGGAACCTTTAATCCTAAGCCTTCGATTTCACTAAGTAAAACGGTGAGGTCGTGGGTGAACCCCAGTTCGACTTACGATTATCGCTTTCAAGTATAGTTCAGCTGCCTGCTGAGCATTGAAGCAGGCGAGCCAGTGAATTCCCCTACGGGTTAGGGTTGAAGCCTCCTCTAGGAAAACTCTAGCCCTCCTAAGCCATTCCTCCAACTGAAATCGCCTTCCCCAAATTATTTCCTAGTTAAGCTTTAAGAGGGTTTATGCTTCTTGGATTTTCTGGTGAACCAGCATGTTTAGGTATGGTGAGGTGGAGTTTGTATGGCTTGGCCACGACGGCTTCAGGGTTAAGGCTCCAGGTTTAACCCTATACTTTGACCCCTACGAGATTGGTGGTGGGGAGCCAGCCGACCTAATCCTAGTTAGCC
>QMYD01000065.1 GCA_003662485.1 Candidatus Hecatellales archaeon
ACTTTTGGCTCCATTCCCGAAAGGCATAAGGCGTGAATAGCTTATTAACGTTGAATGAGGGGGATGGCTGGAAGTCTTAAAGCTAAGAGGAGGTGGATGGCTGAAGTTTTAAAGAGGCTGAGGGAAGCCTTCGGCCCCATGAGGCATAGGCCTGAAGACCCCTTCGAACTTTTGGTTGCAGCCATCCTAAGCCAGCACACCTCCGACATTAACAGCGAAAGAGCCTTTGAAAGGCTTAAGAGAGCTCTAGGCGAAATAAAGCCAGAGGTCCTAGCCAAAACAAGTGAGGGGGAAATCTCTAAGCATATTGAGTGCGCCGGCCTAGCGAAGGTTAAGGCTAAAAGGCTTAAGCAGGTTTCCAGGAGGATCGTGGAGGATTTCGGGGGCAGCCTCCTAAAGGTTTTGGATAGGCCGAGGGAGGAGGCTAGAAGCCTCCTTCTCAAGCTTCCAGGGGTAGGCTATAAAACCGCTGATGTGGTTTTAGCTTTCTCGGCTGGGGCTCCCGTGGTTCCCGTGGACACTCATCTCTTCACGTTGGCTAGGAGGCTGAAAATCGTGGACAGCCAAGACTATGAGAGGGTTAGAGAGGCCTATGAGAGGCTTATCCCCGAGGGGGAGAGGGCTGAAGGCCACCTCCTCCTCCTAAACCTCGGCAAAAAATACTGTCAGGCACGAAACCCGAAATGCTTTGAATGCCCCATTAGGAAGCTATGCCCCTCAGCAAAGCCTTAATCATAAACTTTAACATTCCACAAGAAGGTTTCCGATCATTTTTCACCCTTCCAGCTAAAAAGGGAGTTCTCCACCACCCTCCCAGCTGGGAACCACGCCAGACCCTCAGGCTTCAAACCTTATCTCATGTTTCCCCGAAAACTCTTTGGGGGTTGAGCTGAGGCAGCTTAAGGGCTGGGAGAAAGGCGAACCCTTGACCAGCCGCCTAGCCGGGAAAGTTTCAGGAATTTTTAGGAGCCCTCCGCTTAGGCAGAGGATGGAGGAGTCCATTTACAGGCTTAACTCGGTGAGGGGTAGGCTGAACGAGTTCGTGGAGAAGCTTGAACGCAGGGATAGGGAGTGCCTGGAAAAATGTGTGGGAGCCTATTCAACCGGGGACAAGGAGAGAGCCAGAATCTACGCCAGCGAATGCTCTGAAATTAGGAAGATGGTTAAAACGGTTTTGGGAAGCCAGCTTGCCCTCGAACAGGCCGCCCTACGCCTCGAAACCATTAAAGAGTTTGGGGATACCGCCTCAATCCTACCCTCCATTTCCAAGCTTGTGAAATCTTTGAGGGGGAAGCTTGAGAAGGTTATGCCTGACGTGGCCTACCAACTTGGCGAGGTGGACAAATCGCTGGGAGGCCTCCTCTCGGAGGTGGGGGCAGCCTCCGCCACTGAGCCAGCCGCTCCAGCCTTAAGCGGGGAGGCTGAGGAAATCCTTAAGGCAGCCAGCCTCCTAGCCGAGCAAAGGGTTAAGGAGAAGTTTCCAAGCCTACCCGTGGAGGCGGATGAGCATCCCTCAACCCCCTCCACCTAAACCTTTACAGGCTGAGAAGGAGTTTCTTAGATGGGTTGGAGGGTAAACGTTTCAGGAGGCTTGGACTCGGGGGAACCTTTGACCTCCTCCATCGAGGCCACGAGCACATTTTAAGGCTGGCCTTCCAGCTAGCCGAAAGGGTGGTGCTGGCTCTCTCAACTGATGAGCTTGCCTCCGAAATTAAGGGTAGAAGGGTTACCCCCTACGAGCAGCGGAAGAAGCGTGTTGAAGAGTTTCTTGAAGGCGAAGGCCTAAAGGGTAGGTTTGAAATCGTTCCTATAAGGGACAGGCTTGGAACAGCTGTTGAAGACCCTGAAATGGAGGCTGTCCTCCTCAGCCTTGAAAACGCTTCAGCAGCCTCCAAGATAAACGAGGAGAGGAGACGTAGAGGCCTCAAACCCGTAGAAATAGTTTTCTTTGAAAAGGTTTTAGCCGAGGATGGCAAGCCCATCTCCACGAGTAGGATTCTCTCGGGCGAAATAGATAGGGAGGGTAGGAGGCTTAGGGTTTAGGTAGCCCCCTAGACCATATGAGCTTGCGCTCCTCCTCGGAGAAGAGGAACTCTTCAAGCCTATCCCGCATCTGCTCCCTTTTCTCCTGATGCCTCTCAAGGAAGCCTGCAACCCTGTCCGCTAGCTTAAGCTTGCAGTCCCCGCAGAGAACAGCCCCACTCCTACAGTTTTCCCAGATTTCCCTAAGCTTCCCATCATCCTCCTCAAAGATGAAGGCGTAATACTGGTATACGCTGCAGATTTCAGGGTTGCCTCCAAGCCTTCGCTGCTCCTCAGCGGTGGGCTGACCGCCCGTAAAGGCATTCATAATCTTCCTCCTAGCCTCCCCAGGAGGGTCAGTGAGGAAAATGCAGGTTTCAGGCTGGGAGGCGGACATTTTCCCTCCCCTACCAAGCCCAGGCATGAAGCGGCTGTGGATTTGAGCTGGCTTATAAAAGCCAAGCTTGGGAGCCACATCCCTCGTAACCCTCCAGTAGGGATCCTGATCTATGGCTGCGGGTATGAGGCAGGGTACATTCCGGCCTTGAACCACCGACTCTAGGAAGCAGGGAACAGCCTGAACAGCGGGGAAAAAGGTTAAGCCAATATTGTCGCTGTCCTTTAAGCCGAAAACAGCCTTAATCGTTGAACCCGTAATATGCTTGGCGACTTTTATGGCTAGGTGGTATAGAGCCTCAATGTGGACAGCGTCCACGATAATCCTTGTAAGCTCAGGTTTAAAGCCTAACGCTATAAGGTCTAAAGCATTATCGTAAGCCGTCCTAGTAGTGAACTCTAAGCTGAACTCCTCATGGTAAAGGTATTTCTCGTCGTCTGTGAGCTGGAAGTAGAGCTTAGCCTGGAAGGAGTCTTGAAGATGCTTGGTGAAAATCCAGGGGACGATGTGGCCGAGGTGGACGGGCCCTGAGGGCCCCCTACCCGTATACAAAACAAACTTTTCACCCTCCTCCAGCTTCCTGAAAATCCAGTCTAGGTCTCGGTGGGAGAAGAAGATGCGCCTCCTAAGCTGGTAGTGGAGGCCTCCAGTATACCTCCTAAATTTTTCCAGGATTTCCTCGCCTATGGGCTGGGTTCCAAACTGACGGATAAGCTTCTCATAGTCGATTTCGCCTTCAACCCTCCAAGGGGTTACCACCATTTCATCCGGCTTCTCAGGCAAGCCTCCACCCTCCAAGCCTAACATGCAAACCTTTATTTTTCCACCATTAAAAGGGTTTAAGGCAACCCTTAAAGCCTTCAGCTAAAATCTTATTCTTTCGGTGCTTAGAAACGGTTAGGATTGATCTTCCCTGCAGCCTCCAAGCCCTCCGAAGATTCCTAATCCTATGCTGTTGCCAGTCCTTCCTCCCGGAGGAATACGTTAGAGATGACTCTGTTTTCCCTGAGAGGCTTGGAGTGGAGGGTAAGGGCGTAATCTACGTGGAGGCCGTGGACAAGGTAAGCCTCAAACAGGTTAGGGATGTCATGTTCGTTAGGGCCTCTGAGGTTATAGGTGCCACCTACACCTCGAAAAGCGGCTCCACGAGGCTACGCTGGGAGAGAACCAGCGAGCAGACGGGTAGGCTTAAAGGCGAAGCCAGCGTAAACGCCGTGCTAAAACTTGTGGAGGCTGGAATCATAAGCGAGGAAATCTTTAAGGAGCTTTAACCCAGATTTTGGAAAAATTAATTTCAGCCTTTCGAAAGCATATTAGAGGCGGAACCCTTGGCTTGGAAGGCTGAAGAAGCCCCCCAGCGGATTTTAAAGCTGCTTGCAAGGCGTGGGAGGTCCACGCTTGCCGAGGTCTGCGAGGAGTTGGGGTTAAACCCCTCCCAGGCTATGAGGTCCCTCCTAACCCTTCAAGGTGAAGGCTTCCTCAAACTCTCGGAGAGGCGGGTTAGCCTTTTCAGGCTGACTGGGGAGGGTGAAGCCTACGCCTCCCAAGGCCTTCCCGAAAGGAGGCTTGTGGAAGCTGTTCTAAGGCTTGGGGGGAGGGCAAGCCTCCGAGAAGCCCTCCAGGAGGCAGGCCTACCAAAGGATAAGGGGAATATCGCCTTAGGCTGGATGCTGAAGAAGGGTTGGGGCGCCATTCGCAGGGAGAAGGATGAAACCCTCCTCGAAGCCCAAACGCCCCCTGAAAAGGGCTCAGATGAAACCCTCCTCAAACTCCTAGCCGAAAGAGGGGAGGCAGATTCCGAATGGCTGGAGGAGCAGGGACTCCTCCAGGAAGCCTTCAAGCTGAAGCATCGAAACCTTGTGGAGGAGAGGGTGAAAACCGTATGGGAGGCTGAGCTTACCCCCGAAGGTTTGAGGAGGGCTGAGGTGGAGGCTGAGGCGGCTGGGAAGCCTCTCATCACAGCTCTAACCAGCGAGCTCATCCGCACGGGAAGGTGGAGGGAGGCTGAGTTTCGAAGATACGATGTTTCAGCAGCCCCGCCAACCCTCCACCCTGGAAAGAAGCACTTCTACTTGGAGTTCCTCGAGGAGGTTAGGGATATCCTAGTGGCCATGGGCTTTGAGGAGGCTTGGGGACCCTACGTGGAAACCGAGTTCTGGAACTTTGACGCCCTCTTCCAGCCTCAAGACCACCCGGCCAGGGAAATCCACGGCAGCTACCAGCTTAAACATCCAAGGCTTGGAAGGCTTCCCAGTAGGAGGCTAACCCTGAACGTTAAGCGAACCCATGAGGACGGTTGGAAAACGGGGTCAACGGGCTGGGGGTACCGGTGGAACCCTGAAATAGCGAGGAGGCTGGTGATGAGAAGCCAGACGACAGCTGTTTCTGTTCGAAGGCTTTCGGCTAATCCTAAGCCTCCCATAAAGGTTTTCTGCCTCTCAAGGGTTTTCCGCCCCGACGTTTTAGACGCCCAGCACTCCATGGAATTCCACCAGTGCGATGGCATCATGGGAGACTGGGGGTTAAACCTCCGCCACCTACTAGGCTTCTTCGAAGAGTTCTGCAGGCTGCTGGGCTTTAAAGAAGTGAAATTCAGGCCGAGCTACTTCCCCTTCACCGAGCCCAGCGTCGAAGTCTTCGTTAGGCATCCCAGCCTCGGCTGGGTTGAGGTGGCGGGTTCAGGAGTCTTCCGCCCTGAGGTTACTCTTCCGCTTGGAGCAGGATTCCCAGTTCTGGCTTGGGGTGCAGGCCTTGGGAGGCTTGCCATGATTAAGCTTGGAATAAACGACATTAGGGAGCTACATACGAAGAGTCTTCAAAGACTTAGGGAGGCTGAAATCTAGATGCCAACCCTAACCATGGAATACAGTGACCTATGCAGCCTCTTAGGCATGGAAATTCCTATAGAGGAATTGGAAAACCTGCTGGGGCTGGTGAAATGCCAGGTGGAGGGGGTTGAGGGTGGAAGCATCACCGTGGAGGTTACTGCTGACAGGCCTGACATGCTCTCCGTGGAGGGGGTTGCCCGAACCCTAAGAGGCTTCCTTGGAAGGCCAACCCCAACCTACAAGCCAGGCAAAAGCAAAGTGAAGGTGAAGGTTTCAAGAAGCGTTAGAAGGATTAGGCCCTACATCGCCTGCGCCGTGGTTTCAGGTTTAACCTTTAACGATGCCTCCATAGCCCAGCTTATGCAGCTCCAGGAGAAGCTTCATGAAACCCTTTGTAGGCGGAGGAGGAAGGCTTCCATCGGGGTTTACGACCTAGGGAAGGTTAAGCCCCCCATCACCTACACAGCCCTCAAACCCGAGGAAATAGTTTTCACCCCGCTTGAGGAGGCTAAGCCCATGAGGGCTGGGGAAATCCTTTCTAAAACCAGGAAGGGCTTAGAGTATGGACACCTACTCAAGGGGCTTCCAAGATACCCACTACTCGTCGACTCTAAGGGGCAGGTTTTATCCATGCCCCCTATCGTCAACAGCGAGGAAACCAAGGTAACCCTTGAAACCCGAAGCCTCTTCATAGACGCCACCGGCTTTAACCCCGAACTCCTAGAGGAGGCTGTAACCATCATGGCTTCAAGCCTGGCTGAGCGTGGGGGGAAGGTTGAATCCGTCCTCGTGGAGTATGAGGGCGGAGAGAAGCGGTGGACCTGCACGATGAAGCCTAGGAGAATGGTGGTGGACCCCTTAGCTGTAAACCGGCTTCTAGGCTTCAGCCTCCCAGCTAGGGGTCAAGCTGAAATCCTTGGGAGGATGGGTTTCAAGGCCAAGGTTAAAGGGCGGAAGCTTGAGGTTTCCATTCCACCCTACCGCTGCGATATTCTGCAT
>QMYD01000066.1 GCA_003662485.1 Candidatus Hecatellales archaeon
TATGTTTTCCTCCCAAGGGAGGCAGCCTACCCTCTAAACGTAACCCTCCAATACGGGTTCGACCTTCCAACCTACGTGGGCTTCACCCTAAGCCTCGCCACCCTTCTCCTCCTCATCCTCCACGCTCTTAAGAGTAGGCGTAGGCTTAGGAGGGCGGAGGTATTAGCAGAGCTTTACGAGCTCTCACCTTAACCCTCATTTTAGCTGGTTTTAACCCGTTTAATCTCGAAGAGTACGGTGCCCCCTTTGGTGTGGGGTGGACCTGGATCGGGGCATTGAAGATAGCCGAGGTTTTCTTCTCCGCTTAAGCCTAGTTCAAGCGTTGAATAGCCGTGGGCCAGTAGGGTTACCAGCGAAAGAAGGGCGGAGAAGGCGTGGAGGCAAATATTAGAGGACTCCCCAGCCTTAACATAGAAATCCTCGACGACAATTCTGTCCCCAGGCTTGTAAAGCGGGCAGAAACCCCTAACCTCCTTAACCTCCACAACCAGCCTATAACCCAAACCCATCACTCCTCCCGCTACCCACTCATCAACTTAAAAGAATTTTAAGGAAATTTTTAAGGAATTAATTCTAGATTAAAGTCCCTTCCAGCTTCCGCTTTCCATTCTGAAGGATCTTTCTTCACCGTTCATTTCGGCGAGGCTGGCTTCGAGTTTTAGGTAGCATCGCTAAGAGACTTCGCAACTACTATATCAAGCGGGTTTAAGGAGAAAACCTATACCGTCACGCCTACGAACCATACGAAAGAAACCTTTAAAACCATACTTCCCCAAAAATATTTTTGCTCTCAAAGTGGGAGGTTTGGAAGAAGTCTGGGATGAAGCATGGACCCTATGATTGCGGAATTTCTCAACAGGTTCATCCTAGTTTTAACCAATGGCTTCATATGGGCCTTAATTGTGGCTCTGGTAGCGCTTGGCTTATCCCTAATTTTCGGCCTAATGGAAATAGTGAATATTGCCCATGGAGACCTGTATATGTGGGGGGCGGTTCTAGCATGGTATGGCGTAACCCTCACCGGTAATTTCTGGGTTGGAGTAATCCTAGCCATGGCCGTAATGGGAGGGGTGGGCATTGTCCTAGAGCGTGGGGCTCTGAGGCCAGTTGAGGGTATTCCAGCCTACACGGTGGTTGTAACCATTGGTATAGGATATATTCTGCAACAGGTGGCCTTAGCAACCTTTGGAGGCTCCCCCCAGAAAATGCCTGACCCCTTCCCCATCGTCATCGAGTTTTTGGGTGTGCGCTACCCGGGATACAGGGTTTTCGTGGCTGGGGTTTCCACCCTAGCCCTGCTTGGACTCTGGGTTTTCCTCTTTAAAACTTCCATTGGCTTGTGGATAAGGGCTTCCATGCAGGATAGGGAGATGGCGAATGCTATGGGAGTCTCCGTCAGCAAAGTGTATGCGGTTACCTTTGCGCTGGGAGCCATGCTGGCGGCCCTAGGGGGAGCCTTAGCCTCACCCATAGTCCAAGTCTTCTACCTCATGGGCTACGACCTCCTCGTCCTAGCCTTCATCATCGTGATAGTTGGAGGCTTAGGAAGTCTTAAAGGAACCTTGGTGGCAGCCTTAATCGTATGCCCCCTTGAGAGCGTCATGACCTTGATAGTAACCCCAACGGAGGCCAGGGTTATCTCCTTCCTCTTCATGGCAGCCGTCTTACTGGTGAAGCCTAAAGGGCTGTTTGGAGCCTAGAACGCATAGACCTAAGAGAGCCCTCCTTCTCAAAGCCGAAAGGCTTTACATAGAAGCCTTAAACCTTAAATATTCAAAAACTTTAAAATTTGGTTTGAAAGGCTCCGAGGTTCTGGAAATAATTCCTGTTTGAGGGGGTAGGCGTAATGGCGGAAAGTGAGCCTTCTCGTAGGACTGCTTTAAAGGTTGCTGTGGCGGCTGTTGTCTGCGGTGTGATTGCTGGGGTTGGAGGGTGGATTGCAGGTTCAAGCATGGCTCCTCCAAGAACCATCACAAAAACCGTTACGGGGCCGGGAGTAGCAAAGACCATTACAGAGACAGTTACGAAAACCGTTGCAGGACCGGGGGTAACGAAAACCGTTACAGAGACAGAAACAGTTACGAAAACGGTTACGGCAGGTCCGAAGCCTTCAGGTCCACCCATACGGATAGGCCACCTAGCCGACATGACTGGAGCACTAGCCGTCTACGGCTACTCAAACAACCTAATTCTCTCAAAGGCAATCGAATACATTAATGCACATGGAGGAATAAACGGCAGGCCAGTTGAGCTTGTAGTTGAAGACACCGAGACGAAGGTGGCTACGGGAACCTCGAAGATGAGGAAGCTTATCGAGTACCATAAGGTAGACGTGGTAATAGGCTCCCAGCACTCCGGAATCAACATAGCATGCAACCCAATAGCTAAGGAGTTGAAAACCCTCCACCTACCGATAGGTGAAGCCTATGCAACCACCGCCCAGAAGGGGAACAGATACGTGATCAGAATAAACAACAACGTGAGGGAGCAGGTTAAAGCTGGAATCGAGGATGCCATCAAATACGTGGCTAAGAAGTGGGTTACCATGGTTGTAGACTACGCCTGGGGATGGTCGAATGAGGAGGAGTTCCGCAGGTATGCTCCCCAGTATGGGGGTGAGGTTTTAAAGTCTATTAGGGTTCCCCTTGGAACCAAAGACTTCATGCCCTACATAGCCCAGATACCCAAGGAGGCTGAAGGAATCTTCTACGCCTTCTTCTTCGGAGACTTCTTAAGCCTGATACGAGACCTACACGCAGTACGCCCAGACCTCAAACAGTACTGTCCCATCTGCGCCCCAGAGGGAATCGATACGGAAACCCTTGGCGAGGCTTTTGAGGGAGCCTACGTGCTCTCATGGTTCCCAAGATACCTCTCCGAGTATGATACGCCGTTTAATAGGAAGTTCCGTGAAATCTGCGGAATCGACGAGAAGGGTAAGGAGGCTAAAACGGGTAAAATGCTTACTCTCTCCCACAGCTGGGCCCTCTGGGAGGCTGCCTTCACCCTCAAGCGGGCGATGGAGGAAATCGACTGGAAGAGCAAGGAGGACACACCCAAGCTGATCGAAGTCCTTGAGGATATGAGCTTCAAGGAGAGCCTCTTCCACGTGCAGGGTGAGAAATTCATTAGGGATGTGGACCACCAAGCCTTCATGCGCCACTTCCTCATGCACGTTGAAAACGGTAAGCTGAAGCTTGTGAAGATAATCCCGCTGGAGAAGTCCATATACAAGCCGGAAGTCGACTACACGAAGGAGAGCTTTTAAAAATCCTCCCCCTATTTTTGGCTGATGGCAATGGCTTTAAGCGCTACCCGATTCGAGACCTCTACCCGCTTTGGTTAGTAGCCTTGTTCAGCTTTAACAGCAGCCCCAGCCACGCTTGGATTACTATTTTTATATCCGGACTTAATGAACATTTTATTGCCCTCGCACGGTATGAGCGGGGGGCTCTGGCACAAGAAATGTTCAAGTGAGGGGGAGCTTTGAAGCGTAGGTTTAAGCCCACGCTTAGCGGGTGCGTGCTAGCCATAGCCGTAATAGCTTTAGTGGTGATTGGCCCCCTGCTCCCAGCAGGCCTACGCTCACTTCTAATAGACATCATGATCTTCAGCATTTACGCTATGGCCTTCGACCTCTTATTCGGCTACTCAAACCAGTTTAGCTATGGTCAGGCAACCTTCTTCGGGCTTGGAGCCTACGGCATACTACTCCCAGTCCTCCACTTCGGCGTGAATCTTTGGGTAGGCCTTCTTGCAGCCCTCATCCTCTGCGTCGTCTTCGGGCTGGGCTTAGGCTTCATCTCAGTACGCCTTGGAGGAGCCTACTTCGTCATCATAACCATCATATTCAACATGGTTTTCTACCTGCTGTCGTTGGACTGGACTTGGCTTACGGGTGGGGATGACGGATTAACCTTCACGGCTCCCCCAGTCGACCTAGGCCTAGGCCAGTTTTCCCTCTACAATCCCATTGTAAACTATTACTTCATTCTAGCATTCCTCGTTGTCTCCTATATTGTTCTTAGGAGGCTGGTGGAGTCTCCTATAGGGAAGGTCTTGATAGCTATAAGGGAGAATGAGGATAGGGCAAGCCTCCTAGGCTACAACGTCTTCCGCTATAAGCTCCTAGCCTTCGTGGTTTCAGCCCTCTTCACAGGCCTGGCTGGAGCCTTATACGCCTTGAGAAACAGGTATGCCTCAGCCGACTACTTTAGCATAATCCTTTCAGGGGAGCCTATCGTCTGGACTATTGTAGGCGGTTCTGGAACCCTCATAGGCCCCATCATCGGAGTAGCCATAATAAACCCGATAATCTACTATGTGGGGGTCTTCTGGAAGCACTACCTGATTATTATAGGTCTCCTCCTAATACTGATATTTAGAGTTTCACCCAAGGGAATTATGGGAGTAATAAGGAGTAAAATTATGGGAAGAGGTTAAGATGGCGGAGAACAACATCATCCTTGAAACTAGAGGGTTAACTAAGAATTTTGGAGGCTTGGTTGCCCTAGACCACGTGGACTTCAAGCTTAGGGAGGGAGAACTCAGAGCCATCATAGGGCCTAACGGCGCTGGGAAAACAACCTTCCTAAACGTTTTAACGGGGAGGCTGCCTCCAACCTCTGGCAAGGTCTTCTTTAAGGGGGAGGATATAACAGGCCTACCCAGCTATAAGATAACCCGTAAGGGTATAGCGCTCTCCCTCCAGCTAGTTAACATCTTCCCAGAGCTAACGGTTTTTGAGAACGTGTGGGTAGGCGCTCAAATGCGGTTTAAGGCTTGCAGAAACCCCTTCACCAAGGCTGAAAGCCTAACACCCATAAGAAGGTGGGTGGAGGAAATCTGTAGGAAGGTAGGCTTACATGATAAAATGGATGAGGTTGCCTCCAACCTCTCCCATGGAGACCAGAAACTGCTCGACATAGCCATAGCCCTAAGCACCGAGCCCACCCTGCTCCTACTAGATGAGCCCCTAGCCGGCCTAAGCCGCAAGGAATTCGCTGAAATCACGGAGGTAATCAGAGAACTCTCAAAAACGAAAACCATAATTTTGATTGAGCATAATATCGACGCCGCGATGAAGCTGGCCCATAAAATAACTGTTTTGGATAGGGGGAGAATCATAGCTGAGGGAGAACCGAGCGAAATAAGCGAGAACGCTAAGGTTCAAGAGGTTTACCTGGGGCGTAGACGTTGAGGGGTGGAAGCATGTCAAGCCTCCTCCAAGTAGACCAGATAGACGTGTTTTACGGTAGGAGTCAAGCCCTCTACAAGGTTTCCATGAGGGTGGAGAAGGGTGAAATCGTTGTGCTGCTTGGGAGAAATGGCGTGGGGAAGACGACAACCATTAAAACGGTGATGGGCCTGCTTAAACCTAAGTCTGGCAGGATATTCCTCGAAGGCAGGGATGTAACAGGCCTCCCCGCCTTCAAAATCTTCAGGTCCGGTGTGGGCTATGTTCCCCAGGGGAAGCGACTTTTCCCCAAGCTCAGTGTAGCTGAGAATTTGAGAATAGGGTTAACGGTGCCTGGGAGGGGGGAGGGAGCCCCCTTCGACAAGCGTCTTAAAGAGATGCTAGCCCTCTTCCCCTACCTTGAGGATAAGCTGCATAGGCCTGCTGGAACGCTGAGCGGAGGGGAGCAGCAGATGCTAGCCATAGCTAGAGCCCTCATAACGGAGCCAAAGCTTCTCCTCATGGATGAGCCAAGCGAGGGGCTCATGCCCCTCCTAATCGAAAAGCTTGGAGACACCATAGCCTCCATCAACAAGAAGGGTGTAACTGTCCTGCTGGCTGAGCAGAACGCCCCCATGGCTTTAAGAGTAGCCCACCGAGTATACATCATGGATAATGGCAGAATAGTTTATGAAGGAAAGCCAGGCGAACTCCTCCAAGACGAAGCCATCCTAATCCGCTACCTAGGAGTAAAACTTTAGCCATCCCCTTCCATGAAAGCTCACTTCTTAGGGGAAGGTTTGCAAGGAATTAGATGGCTGTATCTGAGCAAACAAAATTTCTTTGGTCCCGCGGGCAGGATTTGAACCTGCGACCAATCGGTTTCTGTTGCCTGGAAGGCTGTTTGGCTCGCCTTTAAGGCGGGCTCTACAGCCGACCGCTCTTCCAGGCTGAGCTACCGCGGGAA
>QMYD01000067.1 GCA_003662485.1 Candidatus Hecatellales archaeon
AAGCCGCAAATCACATCAGTGGCCACCGTTAGATCTTGGAGGCGGCTCCTAAAGGCTGAGATGATGGCCTCAAAGTCTCGGCTAGTGTAGGGCCTATTCATAAGCCTCAAAATCCTGTCGCTCCCGCTCTGAACGGGGATGTGGACGAACTTGAAAATCTTCGGGTTTTCGAAAGCCTTTACCACCCTTCCAAGGATGGGCTTCAAATGGTTGGGGTTCATCATTCCAACCCTAACCTTAAAGTCCCCCTCAACCTCCACTATCCTTTCCAGAAGCTCAGCAAGGTTTGACTTTAAGTCTAAGCCGTAACAGGAGAGGTCCTGGCTTGTAAGCCATATTTCCTTGGCTCCAGCCTTCACCGCTCTTTCAACTTGGGCGGCTACCTCCTCTGGGCTGTAGCTTCGAAGGCTACCCCTCGCAAACCTAACGCAGCAAAAGCTGCAGGCTCCAAGGCAGCCGTAAGATGCAACGATAATACGCCTTATGGGAGATAAGGGCTTAACTGGGGCGTCAGGCTCCGGTTTGGGCTTAACCCTAAGAATTACGGGTTTCTCCCCCCTCAAAACCCTCTCAACAGCTTCAACTATTTCGCTGGTGGGGGCGGGGCCGACAATCCCATCGAAGGCCACCTCCCTCCTAAGCCTTTCAAGGTTTATTAGGGGGAGGCAGCCAGCCACAATGAGCTTTTTACCTTTAGGAGCAGCCTTCAGCAGGCTTATCATCCTGTCTTCGGTGGGCCCCTTAACGGCGCAAGTATTATAGATTAGAACTTCAGCATTCTCCGGGTTTGAAACGGTTTTAAAGCCTGCCTTTTCGAGGCAGCCGAGCATCCGCTCTCCATCCGCCATGTTAGCCGAGCAGCCGAAGCTTTCAAGGTAAACTCTTACGGCTTCCATTTTCGCTGTTAGGCTACTCCTAAGCAGAAGTAGGGGTTAGCCTTACGCTTCACCTCTATGAACTCTCTGAGGCAGGCTTCCTCATCCCGGGTTAGGCTTTCCCTATAGTTTTGCAGGAGGCTTCGAACATGGCTTTCAGGCACATCAACATAGAGGATTTCACCCTCCTTAACCTGCCTTCCAAGGGTTGGCTCCCTCATGGAGATGGCCACCTGCATCCCGCTGGAAGCCTCGGGGAGGCTTTCACCCCTCTCCTGGATTTGAACAATCCTACCTGCAAAGCTGCCATCTGCCTTGGCGAGGACATATCCAGGCTTAATCCTTCCAGCCAAAACCTCTACTCCGCAGATAGCAGGCTTACTCCTCCTGAAGAAGCAGCCTGGTAGAACCCTAATCTTCCCAGGCCTCACTAAGGCTTCAAGTGCTACCCTAGCCCTTTCCGCCCGGAGGCCTTCAACCCAGCCAAGATACTCCTCCATAAGCCTGTAAATAACGTTTCCCTGGAAGATTCTAACCCCAGCTTTCAAGGCTTCCTCCCTAGCGTCGGGTAGAACCCTAACGTTGAAGCCTAAAACCACGCCGTGGGCTAGGTCGGAAGCCTTAGCCACCGAGGCTTCAACCACATCCCTCTTCGATATGTCGCCTACATCCGCCATTCGCACATTTATCCCATTATTTTTAAGCTCACTTAGAATAGCTTCAAGAGAGCCAAGTGTGTCAGCCTTCACGACAATTCCAGCCTTATCCGTGGAAAACCTTACGCTTTCAACCTCTTCACTAACCTTAGCCTTAACCTCCTCAAGGTTTCTCTTATCCGCAACGTAGAGGGGGCTTCCTGCAATCACGTCTTCGAGGCCTGGAGCTACAACCTTTACGCCCGCAGCAGCTGTAACCTCCTTTAGGGCCTTAAACTTCTCGGTGGGATCCCTAATCTCGTCTAGGGGTTTGGGGACAAGGATAGCTCTAACCTTTGCTACAATAGGGCCATGCCTCCCCCCAACCACAATGGTGTCCCCCTCCCTCAAAACGCCATCGTAAAGGATTACGTTGATGTTCACGCCGAGGCCTGGGTCCTCCCTAACCTCCAAAACCGTTCCAGCCGTTTGACGGGAAACCTCTAGCCTCCGCTTTAAATACTGCTGGGTTAACCCTACGAGGATGGCGAGTAGGTCTGGTATTCCCTCCCCAGTCTTAGCGCTCACAGGAACGATGGCAACTGTCCTCCTGAAATCCCTAATCCTATCATACCTGTCAGCGTTTATCCCATGCTGGGCTAGGGAGGCAACTATCCCATAGACTTTCTCGTCTAAGAGCCTAGCTACCGAAGGCTCCAGGCTTCTCAGCCTCTCGAAGAAGCATAGGTCTGAGGGTTTCCTCCAGCCTGGGATTAGGTCTATCTTGTTAGCTGCCACCACAAAGGGGGTTCTCCTAGCCCTCAAAATTTCAAGAGACTCAACGGTTTGGGGCATAACCCCCTCATTCACATCCACCACGAGGATGGCTATGTCAGCCACGCTGCCCCCCCTACGCCTCAAACTCGAGAAGGCTGCATGGCCCGGAGTGTCCACGAAAAGGAGGCCTGGAACCTCAATTTTAAACTTGAATTTGGAGAGAAGGCCCATGCAAAGCTCCTCAAGAATTTTGGTTGGAACAAAGCTTGCCCCTATATGCTGGGTTATGGCTCCAGGCTCCCTTGCAGCTACAAGAGTCCCCCTAATCCTGTCTAGGAGCGTCGTCTTCCCATGGTCTACGTGGCCAAGCACCACCACGATAGGCTGCCTTATCGTCACCGCTGAACCTCCTGAAGCCATCCTAAGGGGAAAAGTAAATCGGCCTAGTTAAGGTTTAGCTGAAGAAGGCTTAATATGCCTAGCTTAAAAATAATTTTCGGTTGAAGGGTTTAGGGAGTTGTGGTTCGGATTGGAGTTCACGCTGGCTTTACCCTTCATCGCCGTGGCTGCCGCTTTAGGCTTCGCAGCCTACCTGGTTTGGAGCATTATGAGGGAGGAGACGGGTTCAGGAGACGTATTAACCATTCATGAGGCTATTAGGGTTGCAGCCATGGCCTACCTCAACCGCCAGTATAGGACGCTTCTAACCTTCATGGTGGTGGTAGCCGTCATCCTCGGGGTAGCCGTCAAATGGCAGGTTGGCCTATCCTTCATCGTGGGAGCCTGCTTCTCAGCGGCTGCAGGCTACATTGGAATGACTATTGCAGTTAAGGCGAACGTTAGGACAGCTACAGCGGCTAAGCATGGTGTTGGAAAAGCGCTCCGCATAGCCTTCAAAGGTGGAGCTGTCACAGGCCTCCTCATGGTCGCCCTAGCGCTCCTAGGCCTCTCCACCTTCTTCCTCCTCTGGAGGGATCCCGTCCTCTTCGCAGGCTTCGGCTTCGGGGGGAGTATTGTAGCCCTCTTCGCAAGGATTGGGGGAGGCATCTACACGAAGTCGGCTGATGTGGGAGCCGACCTAGTTGGAAAGGTGGAGGCTGGAATCCCTGAGGATGACCCCCGAAACCCTGCGGTCATCGCAGACTTCGTAGGCGACAATGTGGGAGATGATGCTGGAATGGCTGCAGACCTCTTCGAAACCTATGCCGTAACCATGATTGGAGCCATGCTACTAGCAATAATCCCCACGGTTGAGGCTTCAAAGGTTCTTGAGGGGGGAGCCGCCCTATACCACTACGGGAAGCTTGTTTACCCACTGCTGCTTGGAGCCATAGCCCTCCTCGCCACCATCATCGGAACCTTTGCGGTTAGGGCTGGGGGGCGAACAAAACCCTCCACCGCCATCCTTCAGGGAATCCTCGTAACCTCAGTAATCTCCATCATAGGCTTCTACTTCCTAACGGTTTGGCTCAACCTCTCCATGGGAATCTTCTATGCAGCCATTGTGGGCGTAGTAGTAACCGTCCTCCTCGCCATAATAAACAACTATTATACTTCCTATGCTTACCGGCCTACGAAGAGTATTTCCCAAGCCTCCCAGGCAGGTCCAGCCGTAAACCTGATTACAGGGCTCTCCATAGGGCTTGAAAGCTCAGCCCTGCCCGTAGCCGTCATAGCCTCAAGCATACCCATAGCCTACTTTGTAGCTGGAGGAGCCGTAAGCATTATCGACGGCTTCTACGGGGTGGCCGTAGCCGTTATGGCCATGCTCTCCATAGCCGGGATCATCGTGTCCGTTGATGCCTTCGGCCCCATCGTGGACAACGCCAACGGGATAGCGGAAATGGCTGGGCTTGGAGAGGATATAAGGGCGGGCTTAGACCCGCTGGACGCTCTAGGAAACACGACGAAGTCCCTTACTAAGGCCTTCGCCATAGGCTCAGCAGGCCTGGCAGCCCTCTCCCTCCTCTTCGCCTATCTCGTCGAGGTGGTTAGGGGCATGATAGAGATGAATCCCCAAGCCTACGCTAACCTAACCTTCCAAGAGATCCTTCTAACCCTCACCGGGAAGGTAACCCTCATGAACCCTAAGGTGATCTTAGGCCTCTTCATAGGCGGAGTCCTCGTCTTCCTCTTCGCCTCCCTATGCATGAGGGGGGTTGCTAAGGGAGCCTTCAGCATGGTTAACGAGGTTAGGAGGCAGTTCAGGGAGATTGAAGGCCTCATGGAGGGTAGGGTTAAGCCGGACTACGCCCGCTGCGTGGACATAAGCGTTAGAACAGCCCTGAAAAGCATGGCTCTCCCAGGCATCATCGTCATTGCTCCACCCATAATCATAGGCTTCGTGGTGGGCTGGGAGGCTCTTGCAGGCCTCCTCATAGGGGCAACCGTTACAGGACTTGCTACAGCCATCTTCATGGCTACTGGCGGAGCAGCCTGGGATAACGCTAAAAAGTTTATAGAGCTTGGAAACTATGGTGGGAAGGGTTCACCAGCCCACGCCGCAGCCGTAGTTGGAGACACCGTGGGAGACCCCTGCAAGGATACTGCTGGCCCAGCCATAAACCCCATGATCAAAGCCATAAACATGCTCTCCGTAATTCTTGCACCCCTATTCCTCTTAGCTCCGCTCGCCTAACCTTTCAGTAGCCCCTCAACCCTCTCCACTATTTTCGGAAGGATTTCACCCGTTTTACCCAGAAGCGAATAGTCGGCTATGGTGTCGGTTAGCTGGGTGGGGTTTAGGTTCACCTCCACAATGACGGCTGGCCTATCCTTCACCACCGGTTCAAGACCTGGAAAATAAAGCGGAGAACGGCCGAATTTGGCTAGGTAAGGGAGCTCCGCAGCCGGGTAAACGGAGGCTGAGGTCCCAGCCACCAGCATGAGGTCGCAGCGTAAGGCTTCAGCCTGAGCCCTCGACAAAGCCTCAAAGGGGATAGGCTCCTCAAAGAAGACAACATTAGGCTTAAGAATGCCCCCGCAGCCGCATTTAGGCGGAATTTCACCAGCCCTAACCCTAGCCTCAACCTCCTCCATGGGGTAGAGGCTTCCGCAGCGGAGGCATTTAGCCTGGCTTAGGCTTCCATGAAACTCTACAACGTTTCGGCTTCCAGCCCTCTGGTGGAGGCCATCCACATTCTGCGTTATTAAGCATTTAAGCCTTCCAAGCTCCTCTAGCCTAGCCAGAGCATAATGGGAGGGATTAGGCTTAACCCCGCTTAGGCCCGCGAAAATCTCCATATGCCTCCTCCAATAGCGAGCTGGATCCTCCATGAAACTACTATAAGTAAACTCGTTGGGATCATACTTCCTCCAAAGACCCTGGGGACCCCTAAAATCTGGAATCCCACTCTCCGTAGAAACCCCAGCACCCGTAAGGGCTACAGGCCACCTCGCCCTAACAATCTCCCCCGCAACCCTCTCCACAAGCTCTTCAAGGCTCACTTAACCTTCACCTTCAGCTTGCTCTTTAAGGGTTTGGAGTTCTTGGGCTAGGAGTGGTAGGAAGGTTCCAACATCGGAGATTACGCCTACGGCTTGGCTTGAACCCCGGTCAAGTAGCTTGGTAACTGTTGACGGGTTAATGTCTACGCATACGAGTTTAACGGTGGAGGGGAGCATGTTCCCCACGGCTATGGAGTGGAGGGCTGTGGCGAGCATGAGAACCATGGAGGCTTCTCTAAGGGCTTCCCTATACTTGCGCTGGGCTTCCACCACGTCGGTTATTACTTCTGGGAGTGGGCCGTCATCTCGAATGGAGCCTGCAAGCACGAAGGGAACCCCGCAGCGA
>QMYD01000068.1 GCA_003662485.1 Candidatus Hecatellales archaeon
CGCCTCAATGTAGGCGTGGCCGAGGTCGAAGGTGAACCTTAAGCCTTCAAGGTTTTCTGCAAGCTGGGAGGCTTGGCTTGGAAGCGAGAAGGGTGAACGCTTCCCATGGATGTTTTCAAGCCCCAAGGGTACGCCATAGTCTTCGGAAAGCTTCAAACAGTGTTTCAGCGATTTTAGGAGGGATTCCCAAGCCTTCCTTCGAAGGTAGCCTCCAACCAGCGGTAGGCCTGCCAGCAGTGGAAGAAGGCCTGGATGAACCACTAGAACCTTCGCACCAACCTTCACCGAAAGCTTGAGGCAGGCTTCAATTATTCTAAGGCTTCTCCTGCGGGTGGAGTAGGCTAGGCTTGCAGGATTCACCTTCCCGAAGTTGGCGTGAGCTGAAAGCTCCCTCCTCGGGCTTAAGCTTTCAAGGACTTCAAGCCTCGCTTCAAGCCCCCCCTCCTCTAACTCCTTGGCTGAAATGTGGGGGCGGTCTAAAACCAGTTCGACGGCTTCCGGGTTTAGGCTCCAAACCCTGGCCAGCGACTCCTCAAGACTTAACTCTGCGAAGAGGTTTGAGGGGAGGCCTAGCTTAACCTTCAAGGGCGAACTCTCCTAAGCCCCTACTAGGGTAGGGCAAACTTAACCATGGAGCCTGCTTCAACCTGGAGGGATTTTGGGGAGGCAAGGGGGATGGGATTCTTCAAACTCCTCCAAACGTAGAGTTCAGTTTGATAGGTTCCAGGCTTCAAGGTGAAACTGGTTTTAAAGGTGAGTAAACTCCAGCTTGGCAGGCTCCCCGAAATGTAGGAGAGCCCTAAAACCCTACCCCTCAAATTTTTAACCTGAACTATGATGGTGGCAGGCTGATCTTCGGGGGTTAGGTTTTGAAGGGTGAAGGTGAAAACCTCCAAGCCTTTAAGGCTTTCCGCCTTGAAGGCTTTCACCTCCACGATGGGGAGGCCTGCAGCCATCATGATTTCGTCAATCTGTCCAAGGCTTGGAGCATTCACAATGGTTACGGTCTGGTTTTCCCTCCAGGCTTCCACGTAGTCGCTTGGGGAAACCTTCCAGGCGCCCCTAACCTGGCTGGCACCCATGGAGGCTAGCATTTCAAGGTAGCCCTCCAAGAATTCCTCTGCATCCTCCTCCGTGTCCCAGGCTAGAAGCCAAACATAGCCATACTCGTTTTCACCCCTCTTATACACGACCATACGGTCTCCAGCCCAGCCTGCCGACAGCGGCGACCTGTAAGTTGGCCTCCCCTCAACGCTGTAGTAGGTGCCTGTCAGCCCCTGATTCCAAAACATAATGTAGATGGTGGCTTCTCCCACAACGTCTTCTCCAAGCTTTTCCCAGCCATTAAATCCTGGGCCCTCCACCTCCACCCTTACAGGCTTCTCGGAGGGATACTTTGAGGGGTGAATTACCTGTTCGGTGCTCTCCGGGGGGTTAGCATAGGCTTGGTTGACAGCTTCCCATCCTCCAAGCCTCCTAAGCGCCTTAACGAAGTTGTAGCCTTCAAAGTAGGGGAAAAGCTGGAGGTAGATGATTCCTGGATACTGGCGGGCGAGCTGAAGGTTTAGGTCGCAGTCCCAGTACTTTCCCTCCTCAACCGCCTTCAAGTATAACTCCTCTACGAGTTCAGCATCCCCCTCCCTGAGGGCTGAGAGGGCTAGGTCGGGATCCGTTAGATCATACTCCTTCTCGAAAACCTCAGGGTAATATTGGTCGAGGAGGGCGTGGGTTAGCTCATGGGCTAAGACGGCTTTATTCAGGGTTTCCTCAGCCTCCTGAACGATGACAATTTCATCCTTCTCTGAGTCGTAGTAGCCGAGGATAGCTTCACCATAAAAGT
Organism: Candidatus Hecatellales archaeon; assembly: GCA_003662485.1. GTDB lineage: Archaea > Thermoproteota > Bathyarchaeia > Hecatellales > Hecatellaceae > B25. Next base: position 1,841 of record QMYD01000068.1, read on the forward strand.
CTTCAAGAATCTTCTTGGCGCTAACTCCTGGGGGAACCAGGTATAGGGCCTCATACTCCTGCTGGGCGAGCTCCCAGCCCTCCCACTCTGAGGATGAAACCTTGGCAGAAGCCTCAGCCCTGCTAATAAGCTTCACTGGGAGCTCCTGCTTGAAGCTTAAACCCCTAAGCTCCTCAACGCAGGCTGAAACCTCCCTAACGGTTTCGCTGATGTCGAAGGCTTGGGCTTGAAGCGTGGTGAGAGAGGCTGCCAAGAGGAGGAAGACGAGGAGGAGGGAGGGAAAGACTTTCACGGAACCCCTCTCCTAAGGAAGCCTGTCTAGGAGGTCTTAGCTGGCTCAGGGGCTACCTCGTCAAAGGTTAGGATGCGAAGGTTCGCCGGCCTCTTCACAAGCTCGGAAATCCTATCGCCTATGATGAGTTTGACGCCGAGTTCGGAGGCTATGTCCACCAGCCTCTGGGTTACCCTCCCATCGAAAACTATGGTTGAAACCTCCTTGAAGGCTGGAAGCCTTTCAGCTAGTTCGCCCACGGGAAGCCTGGCTATGGTCTCATGGTTCTCGTTTAGGAGGAGGGCTTCAAGAGTCCCCCTAAGCTCGTTTACGGCTTCAACAATCTTGGGGTGGGCTGAAACCCTTGCATGCCTTATCTTCGCCTCGGCTGCTGGAACCCTAGCTGAAAGGGCTTCATGAATCTCCTTGCAGGTTAGCTCTTCAACCTCCTTCCCCGGTGGAGCCCTCGCCACGTAGTCTACGTCCACGCTTTGCATGAGCTCCTTGAGGATGAGGTCTCCAGCCCTATCCCCGTCGAGGAAGACGGTTACCTCCCTCTCCTTAGCCAGCTTAACAATGGTTTCGGGAACCTTTGCTCCCCCTATGGCTACCACATTCCTTATTCCGCATCGGAGGAGGTTGTGAACGTCAGCCCTCCCCTCAACCAAGATGATGGAGGGGGAGGAGGCAGCATCAGGCCCAGCTGGAAGATGCTCAGGGCCGAGGGTTGAAATCTCCCTGGGCTTGGCTGCCTCGAAAACCTCTCTTATGAGCTCCTCAGTGTCCGGAGCCATTTCCACACTCCACTTTTTCAGGAGCTCCTTAGCCCTCCGAACGATCTGCTTCCGCTTAGCCTCCCTCACATCCTCAATCTTCTCAATCCAGACTTTAGCCTCCTTAGGGCCAACCCTATCCACGCTTTCGATAGCAGCCGCTAGGAGGGCGGTGGTAGCCATGCTTAAGCTTGAGGTTAAACTTATGGTTCCCACAGTTTTACTATGCTCGGTTTTCAGTTCAACCTCAATCCTTCCAATCCTATTGTTTTTCTGGAGTTCTCTAAGGTCTAGTTCGGGGCCGAAGAGGCCTTCCGTCTGCCCGAAGATTGCTCCTATAACGTCAGGTTTCTCCACTATGCCGTTAACTTCAAACCTTGCGTGGATTAGGTATTTGGCTGTTGGAGTGGTGGATGAACCTGTCAAGTGTGAACACCTCCAAACCCTTTAATCCCCTCCATTCCGGTGAGGCTTATTCCCTCCATCATGGAAAGGGTTCAAGTATTTAGAGGCAGACCTCCCTTTTAACGTTTTCAAGATAGGAAGCTAAGCCCTCCACGTCTTTCACCTCCCTCCCCAAGAGGCTTTTAAGCTTAAGCCAGAACTCAAGGTTGGGGTGGAAGCCTCCAGCCTCAAGCCTTCTAGCCAGCGTTGAGGTAAGCTTAACCCCAGCCCTGTCAAAATCCATTAAAAGGATTATTTCACCCGGCTTCCCCGGCAGCCTTTCCACTGCCTCCTTCAGGGAGGCCCTTGAAGCCTTCACACCCACTATGCTGCCTTCAACCCCAAGCCTTCGGAGGGCTTCAACATCCCTTTTACCCTCCACGAGGATGGGAACTCCTCCACCTGCCTTCTCGGCGAGGGCTTCGAGGAGTAGGAGAACCCTTTCTCCCCTCTCAATCCTCTTCAAGGCTTTCTTCCGCTTGCGGTTAGAGGGCTTCAAGCCTCTTCATCCTTTCAACCATTTCCTCCCTGCCCTTAAAGTGGCGGTAGAAGGGTTCAAGGGTTTCGATGAGGGCTTCAGCTACAGCGTTTTTCAAGTCTAAGGGGTGAAGCCTCCCAGACGTGTATAGGTTTTCAAGCTCCTGGTAGCTGTAAACGGTTAGGGGCCCCCCATACTTTTCAGCCCTCCTAATCTCGAGGGTTCGCTCCCCTCTAGCGAAAAGGATGTAGCGGGCTATCTCCATAACGGGGTTTCCCTCAGCTATTCTTGGAGGGCAGTAGGCAGCCCTAATCTTTGCCCTAACCTCCTCGGGTGAGTCGTGAACGTAAATGCAGGTTTTCGGGAGGCTCTTAGACATTTTACTGCTTATCTGGAGGCTTAAACGCTCATCCTCATCGTATACGCCCTCCCTGCTTGGGCCGGAGAGGCCTGGAAGTAGGTGGGTGTGAACGCATACCGGCTTTTTGAAGCCAAGCTTCTCGGCTGCATCCCTCGCCAGCATGTGGGCTTTACGCTGGTCTATTCCAGCGCAGGCGCAGTCTAGGTTCATGGCGAAGATGTCGGCTGCCTGCATGCAGGGGTAGATGAGCCAGGCGAATTCTACCTCGCTTCCAAGGGTTAGCTGCCTCCCCATGATGGGTAGCGCTCTAACCACCCTTGAAAGGTTGACGGTTTTAGCTATGCGGAGGAGGATTTCCCAGTATTCAGCCTGCTCCACGAGTTCTGAGGCCCAGCGGTATCTAACCCTTCCAGGTGTAAGCCCAAGGGCGGAGAAGCCCTCCTTCAAGTATTCCCCGCAGAAGCGAATGTTCTCCATGGAGCCTCCAAGCTTCCCATTAATCCAGGCATGCCAGTCTGCGAGGAAGATGGTGAAGTCGAAGCCTGCCTCCACCATGTCTAAGATTTTTAGCCCGCAGACGAGGCCTGTGCCCAAGTGCATGAGGCCTGAAGGCTCAAAACCCCAGTAGGCTTTAGGCTTACCCCCAGCTTCTAGAAGGCCTCTAAGCTCCTCCAGTGTTACAATTTCATCCGTGTTCCGAGCCACCAGCTTAAACCTTTCCTCAGCCTCCAAAGCAACCAGCCCATTCACGAATGGAAGGCCCCGATAAACGAGAAAAAGAGGCAAGCGTTAAAGGTTTTCTGTTTTGGAGGGCTCCGGCTGTAGCCCGAGTAACAACACCCGGCTTCATTGTTGAGCTTTACGCTCACCTCTGGCGGGCTCTCTCCTTATCGGGCCTGCTTCGGCCGGAGCCCTCTGCCTCCACCCTTCTAGGGCCTGTGCCACGGCTGGGTTAGGCCTACCATCATCGGCAGCGCCCCTGCGCTTCCTAGTTCGGCCCCGTCCCGCGGCTTCCCTTCCAGCCCTAGAAGTGTGGATTCGGCAAGGTGGAAAAGTGCTGGAGCCCCATTAAACCCTTTCGCAGTGGAAGGCTTCGGGTAGGAGCCTTGTAAGGTTTGCCTCCATGGCTGCTACGGGGTTTGGAAGCTGGAAGGCTTCTAAGACTTGGGGGTGGATTTCGCCTAGGAGAACAGCGTCAACTCCGCCTACCTGAAGCCATGCAGCCCTGCCTGGGATAAAGCTTGGATGCTCAGCGGGTTTAACCCTCCACTTATGGAAGCCGAGATGGTGGAGGAGGCTGTAGGCTACCGCCTGAATATCTTCATAGCCAGCCTTAAAGCCTGTTAAGGCTGCTGCAAGCCTACACTCAACCCTCGTGGCGGTTTCGGCTTCAGAGTCTGGAAGCACTACGTCGCCAACCTCGAAAACCTTCTGCGGGTATTCGGCGTGGGTGTTCTTGGAGAGGAATTCTAGGAGGCCTGGAATAACCCACCACCTTAAAACGGAGTATTCGGAGGTTAGGGGGTTGGCAAGCTCGGCTAGGTCTACGCCCTGAAGCCCCATCTTCACTGTTTGGGTTTCAGGGTTTGAGAGGAGGTAGCTGGTTACCTCCTGGAAGCCTAAGCCAGCCATAAGGTCTCTAATCTTCCGCCTAAGCTTGGTGGAGGGGAGGAGGCTTCCCGTGGTTGGAACCCTTAAAGGTTCAGGCTTAATCCTGTCGTAGTTGTAGCCTATGGCTACCTCCTCAGCCACATCCACTGGATGCAGAATATCGCAGCGGTAGGGTGGAATGGAAACCTCAAGCTTCCGCCCTTTAACCTTGGCCTTGAAACCCATCCTCCCAAGGATTTCAGCTTGACCCCTAGCTGGGAGGCTGAAGCCTAG
>QMYD01000069.1 GCA_003662485.1 Candidatus Hecatellales archaeon
GACAGGAACCCCGAGGCTCCGGCAGAGTTCACCTATCCTTTCTAGGGCTCCCTGAAAGCCTGCTTCGCCTTCAAGCTGAACAGCCTCCTGGAGGGCATTAAGGTGGATGGAGAGGGCGTTAGCCTCAATCATCTCAACCACCCTGAAGGCTGTTTCCAAGCCTTTTCCGCCAGTGAGCTGGGCGCATCCAAGGTTTGCTATCAGCGGGATGCTGGAAGCCTTCTCCCTTGCAACCTTAAACGTGTAGGCTTGGCTTGGGCTTTCAAGAGCAGCTCTCTGACTTCCAACCTCCATGGCTACCCCAAACCTTTCAGCTGCCTCCGCTAGGGCTGCGTTAATTTTCGCAGCCTCCCTCGTCCCACCAGTCATAGCTGAGATGATGAAGGGCATGGAGAGCTTGAAGCCGAAGAGCTCGGCTGAGGGGTCAACCTCCTCTAGGCTGAACTCTGGGAGGGCTTCGTGAACTAGGTGGACATCCTCGAAGCCTGGTTTAAGCCTCCTAGCCTCAACCTGCTCCCTAAGGCAGACTCTAAGATGGTCAGCCTTCCTCCTAACCGTATCTCTCCTCAGGCTTTTTCACCCTTCAAGGTCAACTCTTAAAGGGTAAGGAACTCTTAAAATTTTAGGATTGGGCTGGAGGCCTGCTAGGGCTTGAGCTTCGAGGAGGAAACCCTAAGAAAATACGCCCTGCTTAATGCTTACCAGCATGGGGGTAAGGCTCAGCCTAAAGCCGTTTTAAGCAAGTTTTTCGCTGAAAACCCTGAGCTTAAGGGTAGGGCTAGGGAGCTAGCAGGCCTTGCAGCCCGCATCGTGGAGGAGGTTAACAGGCTTACCCCCCAAAGGCAGCTTGAAATCTTAAGGGAAAAATGGCCTGAGGTTTTGGAGGCTGGGAGGCGGAGGGAGGCTGAGGAGAGGAGGCTTCCACCCCTCCCCGAAGCCGTGGAGGGTAAGGTGGTTACAAGGTTTTCTCCAAACCCAGACTGCGTCCTCCACCTCGGCTCAGCTAGGGCCGCTGTGATTTCGTGGATGTATGCTGAAGCCTACCGGGGCAAGTTTATTTTGAGGTTTGAGGACACCGACCCCAGGGGTAAGCGTCCCCAACCCGAATTCTATGACAGCATTAGGGAGGACCTTGAATGGCTGGGCTGCCGCTGGGCTGAGGAGCACATTCAAAGTCTGAGGCTTGAAACCTACTATGAGTATGCTGGGAGGCTGCTTAGGCAGGGTGGAGCCTACGTCTGCACCTGCAAGCCTGAAAGCTTTCGAAGGCTCGTCTCCGCTGGGAAGCCCTGCCCCTGCAGGGAGCAGCCACCCGAAGTCCAGCTTGAACGCTGGGAGCGCATGCTTGAAGGCGAATATGGCGAGGTTGAAGGAGTAGTATTAGCGTAAAAACAGCTATTTTTTTCCATCCCAGCTGCGAGAGACTGGCCTGCCCTACGAATCGTCGACGCTGAGCGTTGGCCCCACCCCCGTGTTGCGAGCCGCGACAGGGTTTGGCCCCTTTACAACTTCTCCTGCGGCCTAGACGACCACCTCCTAGGCGTAACCCACATCATCAGGGGGAAGGAGCACCTCACCAACGAGGTTAGGCAGAAATACCTCTACAAGCATTTGGGCTGGAGGTATCCGGTGGCCGTCCACTATGGGAGGCTCTCCATAACCGGAGTTGAACTAAGCAAGTCGAAGATTAAGGCTGGAGTGGAGGGTGGAGCCTTCACAGGCTATGATGATCCGAGGCTTGCAACCCTTCAAGCCCTAAGGCGGAGGGGGATAACTGCTGAAGCCGTAAGGGAGCTCATGCTTGACGTAGGCGTTAAGCCAGCTGATGTAACACTAAGCTGGGAAAACCTCTACGCCTACAACAGGAAGATTTTAGACCCAAAAGTTGACAGGTACTTCTTTGTCGACAACCCTGTGCGGCTAAAGGTTTCAGGCGTGGAGAAAACCTACCATTCAAGGCAGCCTCTCCACCCAGACCATCCTGAAAGGGGCTACCGCATCCTAAAGGTTGAACCCAACAGTGAGGGGCAGGCCTGGCTCCTCCTCTCAAGTCGGGACCTCAGAATTCTAAGGGAGGGAGGCCTAGTCAGGCTTAGAAACCTCTTCAACATCCTCATTGAGAGGGTTGAAGGCGGACTAGTGGAGGCAAGCTTCCACAGCGAAGAATATGGTGAGGCTAAGAGGCTTGAAGCTCCCATAATCCACTTCCTACCTGAGGGTGTTGGGGTGGAGGCTTCCATCCTCATGCCCGACGGCTCCACCCTTAAAGGCTTAGCTGAGCCGGAATGCTTAAGCCTCAAGCCAGGCCAGGTGGTTCAGTTTGAACGCTTCGGCTTCGCCAGAATTGAAGCCGTAAACGGGATGGTTAGGGCTGTATACGCTCACCCCTAACACTTTTAACGTTGAAGAATCCAGTTTAATGAGGGAAGGCTCATGTTGGAGTTTTTCAGGCTGGCCATAAACGTGGCTTCGCTGGCGATTAACGTTGGGCTAGCCTACTTTGCGATTAGACTTATCCTCGTTTTCAGGGGTGGAAGGATGGAGAAGCCTTGGAGGTATGTTTCAGCCGGCATTATAGCAGTAGCCGTAGGCTCCATGCTCTTCTCCCTAAGAAGCCTCCTAGCACTGGGCATACTCTTTCAGCTCCTAGGCGGGCTAGTGATGGCCATTGGTGGAGCGCTCGCCCTAGCCGGAATCTACACGGAGTATAAGAGTTGGGTTCGGAGGGAGTAGCCTCAGCCCTATTTAAAGCTTATAAGGCTCAGCCTTAAACCTTCTCTACAAAGTGTAGGGGTGAGGCGGGGATGTCGAAACCCTTCTATGTCCGGTTTGAGGTTCCGAAGGAGCTGGCGGAAGCCGCCTATGAAGCCCTCCGCATAGCCAAGGACACAGGGAAGATTAGGAGGGGAACCAACGAAACCACGAAGAGTGTGGAGAGGGGTCAGGCCAAGCTGGTGATTATCGCCGAGGATGTGGACCCTCCGGAGGTGGTAGCCCACCTCCCACTTCTCTGCGAGGAGAGGAAGGTTCCCTACGTTTATGTTCCAAGCAAGGAGAGGCTTGGGGAGGCTGCCGGAATAGAGGTTAGGGCGGCTTCAGCAGCCATCCTCGAACCTGGAGAAGCTAAGGAAATGGTGGAGGAAATCGTGAGGAAGGTGGAAAACCTTAGGAAGGCCTAGCCCCCTCTAGGTGAGCCTTATGAGCGAGAAGCCCACACCAGCTGAGGTCGTCCAAATCATAGGCAGAACAGGCGTTACAGGCGAAGTCATCCAGGTTAGAGTGAAAATCCTGGAGGGTAGGGATAAGGGTAGGGTTATCACGAGGAATGTTAAGGGGCCCGTTCGCATAGGAGACATCCTCATGCTTAGGGAAACTGAGAGGGAAGCAAAGAAGATAGCCTAAGCCGAATGGGAGGTTTCCCCATGCCCAGAAGCCATGTCTGCGCCTTCTGCGGCCACGAATTCCCCCACGGCCAAGGCCTCATGTACGTTAAGAGGGATGGAACCATCCTATGGTTCTGCTCCTCCAAATGCAAGAAAAACTCGCTGAAACTCCATAGGGACAGTCGAAAACTCAAATGGACAAACTACTACGGGAAAAAGGAGAAGGGAAAGGGTTAGGGAAAACCTTTTTCTTGCTTAAATTCTCTCCCTTTTTCTGAGGATAATGGGAGGTTGTAGTCCTGTATGCGAAGGAGCTTCCTGTAGCCGTTCACCAGCCCGGCCGCCTGTTTGCGGAATTTTCCGTTGAAATGGATTTGAAACCTAAAACCCTGAATGATGTTATCGACGTTTTTGACGTTTACAACGTTAACATGATTACCGGCTTGGTTATGGGTAACCTACGAGAGGATAGGAGGATTCTGGAAGCCTTCGTAGACTGTACTGAGGCTAGTATCCCCGTGGGGGAGATTGCCGAAATGCTGAGGAAGATACCAGGCGTCTTCACAGTTGAATGTGTGGGGGCTACGGAAAACTATGTTGTCTGCAAGCTGCACTACCCGCCAAAAGTTTTAGGCGAGGAAGCCGTGGTTTTTAGGATGGAATGCCTGAAATCCTGGTTCACCCGAATATGGAAGGTTTTCGGGAGTGGTGCAGCCCAAATCTTCTATGAGGCAGGATTAGAATCGGGAAGGGAGGCAGCCAAATACTTTAGGGAAAAACTCGGCCTCACCAGTGAGGTGCTGGCGGACTTCCTAGCCGGAATAGCTTCCTCCCTCGGTTGGGGTAAAATCGTAGACCTCAGCGTCAACCCGGAAAGGCGTGAGGCTAGGGTGAAAATTGAAAACCTCTTCGAGTGCATGCTGGCTGGGAGAGTTGGGGAGCCTAGAGGCTTCTTCTTTAGAGGCCACGTTCTAGGCATGGCGAGGGAGCTCTTTGGAACGGAAGCCCTAACCGTGGAGGAAACCAAATGCATAGCCCGTGGAGACCCCTACTGCGAGTTTCAGGTTAAACCACTCTAAACCGCCAAAACCATATCTTTTTATTTATGGTTCAACAAAAATTAGGGAGAAGATGTGGGATAATGAGTTCTAGGAGGAGTTTTCTAAAATATGCTGTGGTGGTCGTGGTTTCTGCAGTGGTAACGGCTGCTGGAACATGGGGAATTGCTCTCTCAATGCCTGCGAAAACGGTTACAGTTGAAAAAACGGTTACCACCACGGTGACTGTAACGCCTCCAACAACCATTACATGTCTCACGTGTGGAAGCACCTATGTCTACACGCCTATTGGAACTAAGAGTGAAAACTTTGAGTGGACCTGTCTTCGCTGCGGCTACAGGTGGAAGAAAACCTATCCGGAGAAGCTTTACACGCAGTGGAGGGAAGCCTACCTCACAGCGGACTACGTTCGAGACTACACACTACTCTACCTACGTGAAATCAAGGGTATGAAGAGCCTGCCTGACCCGTTGAAGGTAGAGTGGACTGGGGGCAGGACGACGCCGGAAGGACTTATCGGAAGCGAAACCTATGCTTACAAGACGAATGGGGTAACCGTCACCATTAACTATCCCGTCACCCTTGCCAAAAACATCATCTACAAGATAACCATTGAAAGCCAGGGTAAAACTGTATGGGAAGGCCAGCTCTTTCAAAGGCAGTTCACCCAAAAATAGGTGTTGGTGGACCGGGCGGGACTTGAACCCGCGGCCTCCCGGGTGCAAGCCGGGCGTTCCTTCCAGGCTGAACTACCGGCCCCTCCACCCTTCCTTTTTCCCTAAAGGCTTTTAAGGTTTAGCTGGTGGTTGTGGCTTCCTCCTCATAGCTTACGACGATTTTGATTTTTATTTTTTTGCTGGCTGGTAGTTTGATGGCGTAGGTTGTTCGATGCTTGCAGCCGTGGGTTAGGCTCAGCGTAATATTCCCAGCGTTTCCGGCTAGGGCTGTTAAAATTTCGCCTCTCAAACCTTTCGGGTAGGTGGTTAAGCAGTCTTCCGCATTAGCGTAGTGGTCGCTGAGTTTGGAGCCGTCGAGCAGCCAAGCTCTGGTGTGGTCGAATTCAATGTGGACGCCTTCCTCAGCATTCCATCGAGCAAAAGGTTTAAGGTCGTAGGCTCCGGCCTCAGGGTTCCAGGCGTAGAGCCGAATGTCTTCGCCTTCCCGGAGGTGGTCTGGCACGTGGGTTTCAAGTTTAACCCACTCGTCGCTGGCTCCCGTGTTTTCGAGGATGTATTCGAGGCTGAACTGCTTTGCCATGCGGCTCCAAGTCCAGGCGTAGTCCGCCCAGAGTGGCGAAAGGATTTCCCTGCCGCTTTCGGCTTCGTCGAGGCTTTTTAGCTTGGCGTTTTCGCCTTGGAGGATGGTTGTTCTACCCCAGTAGGGGGCTTCTTCAAGGGTTAGGGTGAAGGGCGTATAGGTGCCAGGCTGATGGTTGAGGTTTAAGCCTGTTATGATTACGGGAGCCGTAAACTTTGGGGTTTCAAGCCAGAGGACCTCCCCCGAAGCATAAAGATTTAGGAGTTGTTGGACGTAGTC
>QMYD01000070.1 GCA_003662485.1 Candidatus Hecatellales archaeon
GCTTAACCCTATCAGAGGCAACCCAGAAGCTGGCTGAAGCCCTAAAAGTTAAAGCCAAAATTATTCCTGCGACGGATAGTCCCCTCCAAACCTACATAAGGACTGGTGAGGGCTTACTCCACCTCCAAGAATTCTGGGTTAAAAGGAGGGCTAAACCTAGCGTTTTAGGCGTGGAATACCGTGGGGTGGAGGCGGCTGAACCAGCTCCAGGCGTAATCCAAGCCATAAGGGAGGCTGAAGCCGTGGTTATTCCACCTGCTAACCCCATCACGAGTGTGGGGCCCATCCTAGCCATACCAGGTGTGAGGGAAGCCCTAAAGGCTTCCAGGGGGCCAGTTGTAGCTGTTTCACCCTTAAGGGGTGGAAAGCCCTTCAGCGGTCCAGCGGGAAAGCTCATGAAGGGCTTGGGCCTAAAAGTTTCAACCCTAACCATAGCCCAACTCTACAAGGACTTCCTAAACCTCCTCCTCATAGACGAAGCCGACGCAAAACTTGGAAGGCAAATAGAAAGGCTGGGAATAAAATGTGTGGTAACCTCAATTAGGATGACAACCCTTAGAGAAGAGAAAAAACTGGCAAAAACCATTTTAAACCTAATAAACTTTTAGGGAAGAAAACAAAGATTTTCAGCTTTCCAGTAGGGAATCATAGCAGCCAGCGATTCTAACCATAACCTTCAAAAGATTTCCCCCCAACCTTTCTAGGGGCTGAAAAGGGTCTTGTTGGGAGTGTGAGGTTTGGCCTACGAGTTAAAGTGTAGGCTTGTAAGCTGGGATGAGGTTGTGGGTATGTGTAAAACCTTGGCTTCTAGGATTGAGGCTGACGGCTACCTCCCCGACACCATCGTGGGGCTGGCTAGAAGCGGCTTCGTACCCTCAAGGCTGCTCTCAGACCTCCTCGCCGTAACCGACCTAGTAGCCTTAAAGGTGGAGCACTGGCTGGACACTACTGGGGAGCATAGGGAGGAGGCAACCATCCCCTACAGGACACCCTTCAAGCTAGAGGGTAAACGGGTGCTCGTTGTAGACGACATTGTAGACACGGGTAAGAGCATGAAGGTCTCCGTGGAATACCTAGCCCAATTCAAGCCTTCAACGCTTAAAACAGCTGTAATGCAATATATTACGTCTTCCATCCACAAGCCTGACTACTACGCCGTGAAAGTTGAAGATTGGACTTGGTTCATCTACCCCTGGAACCTCTACGAGGACCTTGGAAACCTCTCCCTCAGGCTTTTGAAGGCGGCGGGGAAGCCTTTAAGCCTAGGCCAGCTAGCTGAAGGCTTCAGGGAGAAGTTCAACGTAGAGGTGGAGGAGGACCTCCTAGAGGAAGCCCTAACCAGGCTTGAACGTAGGGGTAAAGCCTCCAAGACTGCTGAAGGATGGATTGGACGCTGAACGCTAAATCCTAGCGTCTTTAAGGGCTTGGGCGCAGGGGCAGCTACGCTCCTCCGGAATAATCGGGATAAGCCTCTCAAGGATTTTTCTGAAGTTTTCAGCGTGGGTGGTTAGGGTTTGCCTAACCTCCTCAGCGCTTACGGGGCTTTCAGCCCAAACGTCGTAGTCGGTAACCATGGCGAGGTTAACATAGCAGATTTCAAGCTCTCTGGCTAGCACAACCTCGGGGTAGATGGTCATGTTTATGGCCTCCCAGCCGAAATCCTTATACCAGCGGCTTTCAGCCCGAGTGCTGAACCGGGGTCCCTCCACCACCACGACTGTTCCCCTCTCATGGAAGCTTAAGCCAAGCTCCCTGCAAACCTTTATGGCTAGGCTTCTAAGTTCAGGACAGTAGGGGTCAGCCATAGAAACATGAATGGTTTCAGACCCGTTGTAGAAGCTTGAAGGCCTAAGCTTCGTCCTATCTACAAACTGGTCGCAGATGATAATGTCCCCACGCCTAACGTGGGGTTGAAGGCTTCCAACAGCGCAAGGTGCAATAATCCTTTTCACGCCAAGCTTATGGAGGGCCCAAAGATTAGCCCTATAAGGTATTCGGTGTGGAGGATACTGGTGGTGGCGTCCATGCCTCGGGAGAAAGGCAACCTTTCTCCCAGCAATCTCCCCGAGTGCAATAAGGTCGGAGGGATGCCCATAAGGTGTTCCAACTTTAACATAGTGCGGCTTTTCCAGAAGCTCGTAGATGCCTGAGCCCCCGATTACACCTATTTCAGCCTCCGCCAAGACACGGCCACCCCAAATAGCTTTAACTGGAAGCCTGCTTTAACCCTTAAGCCTTAAGCTAATCCCACGAGCAGAACAAGAGGAAGCGTCTTTCAAACTCTTCCCCCTCTAACTTGAATACCTTTTACTTGTAAGCTTGGCTCCTGAAACCTTAAGGTAGCCCCAGTCTCCAAGCCAAACCTTCTCCAATCCTTCAAGCTCAACCCTACGCTTGAAGAAGCAGGCTTCCCTCACAAAGGTTTCAGCCTCACCCCCGTCTAAGGCCAAGTTAAAACGGAATTTTTCCCCTAAAGCTTTTAGCTCCTTTAAGGCTTCCCTATCCAGCCTTCTTCCAAGCCACCTCTCATCCAGCCCCAATGCTGAAACAGATGTAAAGACCACGTCGAACCTTAGGCTTAACAGTTCCTCGAGCAGGCTTTCAGGCGGATTCCCCCATAAGGGTGAAAGCATTTTGAGTTTAAGCTGGCTGCAAATCCTTTCAACCCTTGAACGCTGGTATTGGCTTTGAATGGCTCCGCAGGCAAGTCCTTCAAGGCCATACTCCCTTTTAAGCCTTCTAACTGCTTCTAAGAGTTCTTCTACCTCCCTTTCCTTCTCCCCTGAAACCTCAACTATTCTGACGGGGATTCCAAGGGCTTCACCTTGGAGGGGTGTGAACTCCACGCAGGGCCTATGGAACATCCAAGACTCGGGGTTAGCCGGCCTAACGGTGATGAGGAGGGCTAGCTCATACCCATCCTTTAGAAGCCTCCAAACCGTAAGGTTTGAATCCTTCCCCCCGGAGTAGAGAACCGCAACCCTCAGGAATTCTTCCCCTCCAACCCTAACCGGGAAAACCTTATTATTGCTTTTGAAGTTTACCTTGAGGGCTTTCCAGGAGGTTTTAGAATGGTCTGCAGGGTGGTGGTTGGAGGCTTCTGGGGGGATGAGGGGAAAGGTAAAATCGTCTCCTACCTCGCCCTTAGGGATAAGGTTAAAATTGGGGTTAGGGGTGGAGTTGGACCGAACGCAGGCCACACCGTCCAATATCAAGGCGAAACCTTCAAGCTTAGAATGCTTCCAAGCGCCGTAGTGAACCCGGAGGCAAGGCTTCTGCTGGGCGCAGGAGTCCTCGTCGACCCCTCAAGGCTTCTCGAGGAGGTTAAGGCTTTAAAGGTTAGGGGGAGGGTTGGCCTAGACCCCAACTGCGCCGTCATCGAACCCAGGCATGTGGAGGCTGATAGGACTGGACATTTAGCTGGAAGAATTGGGACGACGGGCACGGGGACGGGGCCCTGCAACTCTGACAGGGTTCAGAGGAAGGCGAAAACCGCTGGGGAAATTCCAGAGTTAAAAGATTTCCTGGCTGACGTAGCCTCCGAGGTTAATGAGGCCCTCGACCGGGGTGAAAACGTGCTAGTGGAGGGAACTCAGGGAACCTTCCTATCCCTCTACCATGGAACCTACCCCTACGTAACCTCTAAGGACGTAACAGCCTCAGCCGTCTGCTCTGATGTTGGAATAGGGCCAACCAGGGTGGACGAGGTTCTCATAGTCTTCAAGGCTTATGTCACCAGGGTTGGCCAGGGACCCCTCCCAGGCGAACTATCCTGGGAGGAGGCTGAGAGGAGGGGTTGGGCTGAAACCGCTACGGTTACGGGGAGGCGTAGGAGGGCTGCACCCTTCAACCTTGAACTTGCGAGGAGGGCGGTGATGCTTAACGGTGCAACCCAGGCTGCCATAACGAAGCTTGACGTTTTATATCCGGAATGTAGGGGGGCAACCTCCTATGAAAGCCTCCCCCAGGAAGCCAGAAAATTCGTAAGCAGGGTTGAGGAGGCCCTAGGCATACCTGTAACCCTCCTTGGAACAGGCCCAGAAACCTTCCAAATCGTAGACCTTGAAAGGGAGAAGGGGGCCTAGAGCTGGGAGGAGAAGGATTCGAAACGTGAAAGGTAGCCCTCATATTTGGCGAGGATTTTCTCCCAGTCTATTTTCAGCATGGCCACCAAGATTATGACGAAGATGATGATGCTAGCTATGGTTATCAGCAGGTTTACCTCGCCTCCGCTTAGAACTCCCCTAGCCACATCTCCGAGATATCTCCCCCCAGCCACCAGCACGTAGAACATGGCGAGCTTCCCAAGGATGCATGGAATAAAAACCCTGAGGAAGTCCATGCGTAGGATGCCGAGGGGTACAAAAATGATGTCGTCGGGTAGGGGGGTGAAGGCGAAGATGAATACGAGTAAAGGCCAAACCTTCCGGTGGCGGAGGAGAACCTTCAGCATGGCGTCAAGCTTCCTCCGCCGGTTTTCCCCGAAAACCCTCTTCGCAGCGTAGCCCGCCCCGTAGCCAACCATCTCGCCGAGGGCTGAGCCGAGGCCTGCAGCCGCCACCACCACGTAAACATTATAGTTGGTGTTTGCTCCAACCCAGAAGATTAAGACGTGGTAGGGGATGGGTATGAAGATGGAGGAGGCTCCAAGAAAGCTGGCTGCAAAAACCCCTACAATTCCAAGCTCCCGAACAATGGTGAAAAGGATTCCTTCAACACCCAAAGGTTGAGCCTCCAAAGGGGCGGTGCTAGCTAAGCCCCAAGCTTTCCAACCCTCCCCAAATAATTCATTAGAATATGGATTATATCTTTGCCTCGGAGGCGGCCCAGCCCTCCTCTAGCGCAATCCCTCTCCGAGAAGGCCTTAACACTATCGCTTAGAACTTCTGGGCCTAGGATGGTGAGTGGAACAGGGTCACCCGTATGGTTTCTAACGCTTAGGGGTGTTGCATGGTCGGCGGTAATGGCGAGGTAAACCCTTTCCAAGTCTAGGTTATCCAGTAGGTAGCCTACCATTCCGTCCAGCCTCTCCAGCATGGCCACCTTCTCCTGGAGGTTTCCATCATGGCTTGCATTATCCGTCCCCTTCACGTGGAGGAAGCAGAAGTCATGGGTTTCTAGAGCCCTAATCAGGCCTTCCGCCTTCCCCTTAAGGTTTGTCTTAGTGGTTCCCGTAGCCCCCTCAACCTCGATGGGCTTCATTCCAGCGGCTAGGCATACACCCCTAATAAGCGAGGTCACCGCAATGAAGGCAGCCCTAACCTTAAACCTCTCCCCGAAGGGTTCAAGTTCAGGTAGAACCCCCGCCCCCCTAAAGATTGCAACGTTAGCTGGTGGAAGACCCATTTTAACCCTCTCCCTGTTCAGAGGGTTTCCCTCAAGCCTCCTAGCAATTTCAGCCGTAACCTCGTTAACCACCTCAGCCGTCTTCGAGGCTTCGCTGGTTAGGGGCTCAGCCCTCAGGAGAGGCTTACCAGCCTTACCGGGATCGGTGTCTGAAACCTTTGGGGAAAGGTTTGGACCTCTCAGGACGAGGGCAAGCCTATGCTCCGTCGTGTGGAGGAGGAAAACTTCAACGTCTGAATGCCTCTTAGAGGAAATTTTTCCAATCTCCTCCACGAGCCTTCCAGCAGTTTCCGTGTCTATTCTTCCAGCCCTCCTATCGACAACCACGCCGTCTTTCAGGGTGGCAAGATTCCCCCTAAAGGCTACATCTCCAGGCTTAACCTCGAAGCCTGCACCTAAAGCCTCAAGAGCCCCCCTACCCCTATAAACCGTCAAGGCATCGTAGCCGAAGAGGGCGAGGTGGGCTACGTCACTTCCAGGAGGAATCCCCGGAGCCAAAACATCGACTATTCCGTTCGCGCCAAGCCTTGCAGCCTCGTCAAGGTTTGGGGTAGAAGCAGCCTCCAGCGGCGTTTTACCTTCAAGCTCCCTTACAGGCCTGTCGGCTTCACCGTCGAAAAC
>QMYD01000071.1 GCA_003662485.1 Candidatus Hecatellales archaeon
ACGAGGCTGAGCTTTCCAGCCAGGAGAGAAACCGTAGCGGCTGTGAGTATCGCCTTAAGAAAGTCTCTTCGCCCTAAAGTCATGGGAACCAACCTTATTTTAAGTTGCATTTAAAATCTATTAATCGTTTTTCCCCAAAGTTTTAATAATTTCGAGCAAAAGCTGGTAAATCAGCTTGGGTAAACTCCTCCTAACGGGTTCTGAAAGCCTCATCGAATATCCGGTTTCTAAGGGTTCGCATCCCAGGATGATTACCTCACCTGGAAGGCAGTTCAGCATCTTACCCAAACGTAGAATCTCATGGATGCCAGCCTCGTGGAGGCTGAGAACTCCGCTTTCTCCACCTTCAAGTTTTGGTGTGAAAACGTGGAGGGTTCCAGGCTTCGAGCCACGTCTAACAGCATCTACAATGAGGAGTCTGCTGTAATCCTTCAGCCCGCCAAGTACTAGGTCGAAGAGGTTTGAGGACTCTCTAACCTCAACCTCTGCGGGAAGCCTCATATGCTGGAGAATTCTGACGGCGGTGGGGCCAAGCCCATCATCCCCCCTCAAAGGATTCCCAACACCAACCACGAGAATCCTACGATCCGGCAATGGTGGTTCCCCAGGCTGAAGGAGAGAGAGGCAGCCTATCCCTAAAAATTTTTGATGGACAGCCTCCCTAGTGGAGTTCTGGGTATGGCTGAAAGAAAGCAGCCTAGTGGAAGGTATTCGGAGAATCCTCTCTGGCCTCTCCTCGTGGAGGCGGTGAAGGCTCTACCCTCCTACCCCTACCATAAGGACTATGTTAGAAGCGTCCTGCTCGCCGATAACCCGAATATCACCCCTGAAGAGGTTAAAATCAGGCTTGGAATACCGTTGGGTGAAGCCCTCGTCATCCTCTACGAGCTCTCCCAGGAGAAGGAGGAAGGCTCAGGTTAAACCTTCCCTCTGGTAGGCTCCCCTATAAAGCCTGCTAGCAGGCCTACTAAGCCTAATGAAGACTAGCTGGCCTATCCTAGCGTTCAGCTTAAGTTTAAACCCGTGGGGGTTGTAAACGTTTAGGAGACCCTGCCCCCTCCCATGGTAGCCAGGATCCCAGACCGCCGTGTAAAGAATGGCACCACTCCTCATGAGGCTAGACCTTGGAAAGATTAGGGCTAGGAGGTTTGGTGGGAGCCTAACCACCTCATTATAGCGTACAAGGTATGCTCCGGGAGGAAGCCTCGTAAACCTTTCAGCCGAAAGCCTGATAGGTCTGAAGGGTGGAAGCCTCCTATCCTCGTCTTTGAAGCCTAAGCTGCCTGAACCCTTGAAGGCGAAAACCTCAGCGACTGTTAGCTCGAAGCCTGCGGGCTGAAGCTGCCTTTCCAAGTCTATGTAGCCCGACACGAGGGGCTGGGATGACTGGATTAGCCTCCTAATCTCCCCGCCTGAAAGTATGGAGCCCAATTTCAGTCTGGTGAAACCGTAAGCTTCACTAGGGCTTCAGCCCCCTCCACGGGGACATCGTCAGCCGTGTAAAGCTGAATTCTAATGGGGTACTGGCCTGGAGGAGTTTCCGAGCTTGTCGCCACCGTAACCGAGTATTCGCTTGACAAGCCTTTAGGCCCAATCCTTTCGATTTCAACCTCGCAGGGGGAAATGGTTAAACCTTCAGGCTTAAGCTCCAAGGAGATTTTCGCCTTAATCCCGCCGTAAATCACCTTCTCGCTGAGGCTTTTCACCCTGAAGTGGAGGGTGGTGGAATCCCCCCTCTTCACACCGCTTTTCCCAAACAAGTTGAAAAGGTCGGTCTTCCAGCCTACATCTCTAACCTCAACCCTGGGCAAAACGTAGATACGCTTTTTAACCGCCTGGGAGTAGCGTTCACCCCCGCAAGCATATTTAAGCCTAAATCTGGCTTGATAGTCGCCATAGTCCACGTCTAGGACTGAAATTTTCCCCTTAACCTCCTTAACCTCCCCAGGGTTAATATTGAAGGATGGAGCCTCCACCTTAAAGACGCTGCCTTCAACAAGCACCTCCACGTTTTCAGCCGTGCTCCCCCCAAGGTTTGAAACCTTCAAAACTATTTCACCGCTTCCACCAGCCTTAAGCCTCTCTGGGCATTTAACCTCAAAGCTTAGCTTAGCCGGATTTGAAGGGTTGTAGGTTTTATGGAGGAAGTCAAGGGGGTTAAGGTAGAAGGTGGCCGCTAAAACAGCAGCCAATAGGAGAATCGCTAAGCCTACTGCAAGCCTTCCAGCCATTTGATTTCAGCCCTAAACGAGAGAGGGATGGCTGAAAATTCTCATAATGGTTGCTGAGGGAATTGGGGCGGGAGAGAAGCCCTCCAAAATCAGTGTTAGGAGAGCTCTAAGGCTAAATTTAAACGGAAAACTCAATTTTCAAACCCCTTTCAGGGAGGAATATGCATGGTTTTTCCCATCTAGCGTAGGGAAACCGCCTTTATACTCTTAAGACACGATTAAAATTTGGGTTGACCAGTTTAAAGCCGAACCTTCTGCTGGTAGCCTACTCAGAGCTAGCTCTGAAAAGCCCTGCAGTCAGGAGAAGGCTTGAAATGCTACTGGCAAGCCAGGTTAGGAGGAAGCTTGAAAGAGCTGGCTTCAAGGCTGGAAGGGGATGGAAGGAGGGTGGAAGAATCTTCCTCACGCAGGATGAAGCCGAACTTTCCGCTCCAATTGCAGCTCGAGTTTTCGGCGTGGAGTATGTGGCTCCAGCGGTTAGGGTTGAAGCAAGCCTTGAAGCCATGGCTTCCAAGGTTCAAAGCCTGCTTGAGGGTAGGGTAGAGGAGGGGATGAGATTTGCGGTTAGGGCTAGGAGAATAGGCTTCCACCCTTACACGAGTAGGGATGTGGAGGCTGAGATAGGGAGGAGGCTTCTCCAAGCCTACCCCAACCTTAAAGTAGACTTGGAAAATCCCCAGCTCACCATTCACGTAGAGGTTAGGGGTGGAAATGCCTATCTTTACCTAGATGTTTTCAGGGGGCCTGGAGGGCTACCCCTAGGAAGCCAGGGGAGGGCGTTAGCCATCCTAGATGGCGCAAATGCTGCGGCAGCCTGCTGGCTGGCTATGAGGAGAGGCCTCCACCCCATCCTCCTAATTCCAAGCGAAAACCAGGAGAAGCTTAGAGATACCTTGAAGCTAGCTGGGAGGCTGGCCTCTTGGACCCCTCAGGGAAGCCTTAAAACCTACATCTTAACCCTGAGCCGAACCAGGGGGAGGCTTGAAGAGGCTAGCCCAGAGTTGAGAGACCTGCTCTATGAAATGGTTAAAGCTCATGCGGGTGGAAGCCTGGCGGAAAGACTCAGGGTTAAAGCCTTAATCTTGGGCTTAAACCTTAAGCGAGGCTTGGAGGCTGAGCTGGCCCTCTTAAAGGCTTTGAAGGGAAGCCTCCGCCAGCTCGTTTTAACACCGCTAGCCGCACTAACGGAGGCAGCTGAAGCCTTCAAGGTTTTAAACTTAAGAGAGGAGTTGGAGGCTTTCCCCTCCAGCCCGAAGGCTTCAAGGCTGAGCGAGGTCTTTGAAAGTTTAAAGCTTTGGGAGGCCCTCATGGAAGACTTAAAGGGTTTAAGGGAGATTAGGGTGGAGGCCGAGGAGGCTTAAGGCTTCCTCCACCACGGCTTCGACGCCTCTAAGCTTCCCCGCTTCCCTTCCAATCCTTTCAGCTCTACGCTTGCAGGCTTCATCCCCAAGCATTTCAACGATTAGGGAGTGAAGTTTCTCCTTTGAGAGGTATCTGGGGTCTAGGGCTTTGGCCACCCCAAGCCTCACCGCCTTCCTTGCATTAAAAATCTGTTCGGTCTGCTCTTGGGTTGGGATTAGGAGGAGGGGTTTCCCGTAGGCTAGGGCCTGCGTAATCGTTCCATGACTGCTCCTGCTCAAAACGAGGTCGCAGGCCTTCAACATTTTAAACCTGTCCGGAAGCCAGCTGTAAACCTTCACTTTCCCCCCACCCCCCTCAAAGTCTCCATAACCTCCAAGCGACAAAGCCACCTGGAAGCCTTCAGGAGGATTTGAGAAAAGCTTTAGGAGTTTGGAGCCAAGCCACCACCGCTCATGGTAGGGGCCGCTCACCGAAGCATAGACGAGAGGCTCATCAGGGTTAAAGCCGAACTGCTTTTTCAATTCCTCCTGGCTTCCAATTTCCTCAGGCTTGAAGGGGAGAAGGGGGCCCACCTACCTGATTTTACGTTTGAGGGCTGGGGGAGCTCTAAGGTTCTCCCCAGAAATAGTGTAAGGTGGCGGGAAATCTGGAATCAGGATTCTATCGCTTAAACCCCAGCCTGGCTCGATAAAGCCGTGGGAGAAGAAGTCTGAAAACCTGAAAAGCCTTGGGTAGTGGATGAGCCCCGGAGCTATAATTCTAAGCTGGTTTAGAATGGTTAGGATGGGTTTCCCGAGGAGTCTCCCAGCCACCACTGTTGAAAGCCTTGTATCCGAAATGATGAGGTCAGGCTTGAAGGAGGCAGCCTGCCTAAGCTCGAAGGCCACCTGCTCAGCGAAGCGGAATAGGAGGCGGCCGCTAAGCCACTTCATGGTTCTCCAAGGATCAACGGTTCCATCAGGCCAAGTCCAATAGCTGAAGGCTGGAGCCTCGGCAAACCGCACCCCTTCCTTGCTAAGTCTGGGAAGGCCGTCCAAGTAGGAGGAAAAGAAGAATTCGAAGCCTCCTAAACTCTTAAGTCTCCCATAGACTTCTAGGCATCGGCTTATGTGGCCGAGGCCAAGCCCGCAGGCTGAGAAATATATTTTGGCTTTGGCCAAGCCCTCTTAGCGCCCCTACCCCAAGCTTCTCCGCTTGATAGGCCCTTCTGGGGCTTCCTCCTCGAAGATGACAGCTTGAAACTTGTAGATTCTGGTTCCCTGAACAAGCCAGGCGTCTGGGGGGAGCCCTGCCTTAAGGCATCCCTGCGAAAGGAATTCCTCGGAGTTCCAGCCCCACTCCACGGGAACCTGGGGGAGCAGAAGCCCCTTATAGAAGCCCCTCTCCACGATGATCCCGTCAACACCCACCCTAATCTGGCTTGGATAATCCTTGGGGTGGCTAACCCTCACCAGTTCTGGAGGCGTTAAAACGCTAACCTCAACCACGATCCGGCTGAGCTCACCTAGGCTTACTGGTGGAAACCTTGGGTCGGCTACAGCTGCATTAATGGCGGAGTCTATGGTGGCTTCTACGAGGGGTAGGATGGGTTCAGGATAGCCTATGCATCCTCTAAGTTCTCCCCTACCCCCAGCCCTAAACGTGTTTAGGGTTACGAAAACCCCGCATTTCTCCCTAAGCTTCTCCGGCGTTTCGGCTGGAGGCCCTATCTTAACATTAGATTTCAGATATTCAGTTATGGCTTTCCTTGCAAGCCTTACGAGGAATTCACCCTCCTTGTCTTCGAGCTGGAAGCGTTTTTCCGTGAGGCTTCACCCCCCACTTGAAACCTTCCTTAAAACCTCTTTAATCTTATCCCAGTGGCTCCCCCTCCAGTAAACCTTCCCGCAGCCCCTGCAAACCCAAAACCTACGCTTCCTTCTCAAAACCGCTGGGGGAACCATGGCTGAAACCTCCCTTCGCCCCACAGGCGTTAGGGGGGTGTTGCATAGAGGACACCTTGAAAGCTTAGGGTTCAAGGTTAATCTAACCCCGAACCTCTGGTTCAGCCTGCGGAGGGCGCTATTACGATCTCCAACCTCAGCGAGGAAGACCTTTAAGGCTTTCCTAGAAGCCCTCCTATAAAGTTCCACGTCTCCGGTGAGCAGGATTCTCCCTGAGCGAGCTGCCTCCGCCAGCAGTTCCTCATCACTCATTTCAGCCTCATACTTCACATCGTAGCCGAGCATGCGAAGCCAGCGGGCTAAGTCTCCAAGCATTCCATCAGCTAGGAATTTCGGCTTATCCTTCAACGGCAAAGCGCCACCACGGCCTGAACGGCTGCGAAGCAGTCTCCCAAACCCGTTAAAATTCTCGGCCTAGGG
>QMYD01000072.1 GCA_003662485.1 Candidatus Hecatellales archaeon
GCTTTCATGCCTAGCCAAATATTTTGCAGCAATCCCCCCAGCTGCTCCCGTCCTTAAACCAGTTAGGTAGCCTGCTTCTAGGAGGGCGAGGGGAACACCGGTTTCCCCATCCACGTAAAGCGTGAGGGCGCTGATGGTTGGAAGCCCACGGCTTGGATTCTCAGGGTAGGAGGCTACCGCCTTTACGGCTAGGGCTCTCCAAGCCTCAGCATAGGCGGGCATAGCTGCAAACCAGCCCCTACCATCCTTTGGATTTAACACCACCCGCCTGGGCGTGGCAATTTCCCCAAGCCCGTGGAGGCGGAAGGCCTCCTCCACCACTTCAAGCGCTTCAGCCATCCCCACGAGGCCCTCCAAACCCCTCCTCGACAGCAGAAGCATGCAGTATCACCTTCCCGGGGCTGGGAAACAAAGCATTTTTGGGATGAGTCCATGACATATAAAGGGTGTTTGTCTTATTATTTTTAGGGGGAGGCTGCGTTTGAGCTTAGAGGTTTGGGCTGAGAAGTATAGGCCTACGAGGCTGGATGAGATTATCAACCAGAAGCATGTGGTGGCGAGGGTTAGGGTCTTCGTGGAGGAGCGGAATATCCCGCATATGCTCTTCGCTGGACCTCCGGGGACGGGTAAGACCACACTAGCCCTATGCATCGCCAGGGAGCTTTACGGAGACCAGTGGAGGCAGAACATTCTTGAAACCAACGCCAGTGACGAGCGTGGAATCGACGTGATCAGGGGGAAAATTAAGGACTTCGCCAGGACGATGGCTCTAGGTGGAGCAGAATATAGGATAGTGGTTTTGGATGAGGCGGACGCCCTCACAGCTGAAGCCCAGCAGGCTTTAAGGAGAACCATGGAAACCTACTCCTCCACGGTTCGCTTCATCCTCATCTGCAACTACAGTAGCAAGATTATTCCACCCATCCAGAGTAGAACCGCTGTCTTCAGGTTTAAGGCTCTATCCGAAGCCGATGTGAGGGAGTTCATCCAGCGCATCGTTAAGGGGGAGAAGCTTAAAATAGAGGAGAAGGCGGTGGAAGCCATCATATACCTCTGCGAGGGAGACCTTAGGAGGGCTGCAAACCTGCTTCAGGCAGCCTCAGCCCTAGGCGCAAAAATAACGGAGAGCATGGTCTACGAGGTAGCCTCCCAAGCCAGACCCGACGACGTTAAGAGGATGCTGGAAAACGCTTACAAGGGTAAGTTTAAGGATGCCAGGGAAATCCTTCACAGAATGCTTTTAAGCCAGGGACTTGCAGGCGAAGACGTGGTTAGGGAAATCCACAGGCAAATCTACGGGTTAAACCTCCCCGAGGAGGCTAAGGTGAGACTGGTGGAAGCCCTCGGCGAATACGAGTTTAGAATTTCTGAGGGTGCAGACTCCATGATTCAGCTTGAAGCCTTCCTAGCCCAGCTTGCAGCCTACGGGGGTAAAGCCCTAAAGTAGCGTGGAGGAAGCCTTGTGGACGGTTAAGTATAAGCCTAAAAGGCTTGCAGAGGTGGTAGACCAGGCTGAGGCTAAGGAGAAGCTTTTAAGGTGGCTTGAGGAGTGGAAGCCTGGCGGTAAGGCTGCCCTCCTATACGGCCCCCCAGGCAATGGTAAAACCTGCACGGTTGAGGCTTTAGCAGAGGAGAAGGGCTTAGACCTCCTCCAAACCAATGCCTCCGATGTGAGGTCTGAGGAGAAAATTGAAAGGTTTCTTGGTAGAAGCGTTAAGGAGGCTTCGCTACTTGGAACTCGGGGGAAGCTCATCCTCATCGATGAGGTTGACGGGTTAGAGGCTTCAGCCGACAGGGGGGGTGTTAGAGCCATCCTACGAATCATTAGGGAGTCAGCCTTCCCCGTAATCCTGACAGCAAACGACCCTTGGGATCGAAGGCTCTACGAGATTAGAGACCTATGCGAGCTCATCGAGTTCAAGAAGGTTCCCATCCGAGACGTGGTTAAGAGGCTTGAATATATTTGCAGGAGTGAGGGTGTAAAGGCTGACCCCAAACTGCTCCACGCCATAGCTGAAAAGAATAGGGGGGACCTTAGGGGAGCCATCCTCGACCTTGAAACCATAGCTCAGGGGAGGAAGCAGCTAACGCCTGAGGATCTTGAAGCTTTGGGTAAGAGGGAGCAGGAAACAGATATCTTTGAGGCTTTAAGAACCGTTTTTAAGGCTCGCTCAGCCCTCTCAGCCAAGCTCTCCATCAGCAATGTGGACATGGATCCAGGTGAAATCTTCTGGTGGATAGCTGAGAACGTGGCTAACGAGTATGAGAGGCCGGAGGATTTGGCTAGAGCCTACGAGGCCCTGGCGAGGGCAGACCTCTTCCGAAGCAGGATTATTCATAGGCAGAACTGGAGGATGCAGGCCTACATGGTGGACCTAATGACGGCTGGGGTTTCCCAAGCCAAGAAGGAGCCCTACCGTAAGTTTACAAGGTATCAGAGGCCTGAAAGGCTTAGGTTTTACTCGAAAACCATGGTGGAAAGGGAAAAGTTAAACCAGGCTCTAAGACGAATAGCCTCCAGGCTGCACTGCTCCACGAGGAAGGTGAAAACCGAATTCCTACCCTACCTCCTCTACCAGGCTAAAAAGCAGAAGGATTTCGCGGAGAAACTTGCCTCAGCCTTCAACCTAACCAGGGAGGAAATAAACCTGATAAGCTCCTTCTACAAGTAGCCAGAAAAGGGGAAGCCGCTTTAACTAGACAATACAATAAGGCTTTTCTTTTAAGCCCTAGGAAGCTTTAAGGCTTAAAACCTATTAGGGAGCCTTGGGGGCAAAGCTTGGATTTTGAGAGGGTTAGAAGGTTTGCTGAAATCCGCCGTGAGTATGGTTCAGGCTATATTAATTTGAACCCCATTCAGAGGGGTGGAATCCTATCTGAGGCTGCGAGGAGAGCTCTCCTAGAGTTTGGAGACGGCTACTCCGTCTGCGATTTTTGCCCTCCGGAGGAGGCGAGGCTTGACGCTATTAGGAGGCCTCCCATCCGGGAGTTCATGGAGAGGCTGGCTGAATTCCTGGGTATGGATGTGGCTAGGGTTACAACCCGGTGTAGGGAGTCCAAGTTTATAGCCTTCCGCATGCTCGCCAAACCGGGCGAATACGTGGTGGTGGATAGCTTAGCCCACTATAGCACCTATCTGGCTGCTGAACTCGCCATGCTCAGGGTTAAGGAGGTAGCCCATCAAGGACCCCCAGAATATAGGATAAGCCCTGAAGCCTACCTGCAGCGGATAGAGGAGGTGGAGAGGGAGACGGGTAAGCCTCCAGCCGTAGCCCTCCTAACCCACGTAGACCCCCACCATGGAAACCTCGTAGACCCTAAGCCCATAGCAAAAATATGCCATGAGCATGGGGTTCCACTCATCCTTAACGCAGCCTACACGGCTGGGGTTATGCCCGTGGATGGGAGAAGCCTCGACGTTGACATTCTAGCTGGAAGCGGCCATAAGAGTTGGGCTGCCTCAGCCCCAACAGGCATCCTAGCCCTCCGAGGCGAACTAGCCGAAAGAATTCTGGCTCGCTCAGCTATTAAAGGCGAATGGTCTGGGAGGAGTTTCCCCAAAAAGGAGTTGGCCCTCCTAGGCTGCACGGTTATGGGAGCCCCCTTAGCCACGCTCATGGCCTCCTTCCCCCACGTGGTTGAAAGGGTTAAGGGCTGGGAGGCTGAGGTGGAGAAAGCTCGCTACCTAGCCAGCCAGCTTGAACGCATTGAAGGCACGAGAATCTTGGGTGTAAAACCGAAGATGCATACGCTCCTCCACGTAGAGTCTGAAGGCTTTTACAGGGTTTCTAAAACCCATAAGAGGAGGGGTTTCTTCCTCTATGAGGAGCTCCGCCAAAGGGGGATTGTAGGTGTTCAGCCTGGTCTAACCCGCCACTTCAAACTCAACACCTATGGGCTAACATGGGAGGAAGTTAAACGGGTAGCTGAAGCCTTCCAGGAAATTGCAAGGAAATACGGCCTTTCCGTCCACTAGCGCCTTTAACCTTAAACTTTAGGCGGGAAGCATGAGACAGGGAAAAACTCCCTTTCAGCTCTGAGTATTTCGCTGGGTGTTTCAGCTTTAGAGTAGGCTTCAAGAGGCTCCCTATTCAGGGTTAGAAAGCTTCCACCCCACTTGTAGAGGTGGAGAAGCTTTTCAGCCTGCGCTTTAAAGCCTAAAATGTAGAGGGCTGCAGCTAAAGCCTCAAGCGAGCTAAGCCTGGCTAAGCGGCCATAGCTTACGGGGTTGGCGGCTAGGAGGAGGGGGAGCCTCCTATGCAGGCCTGGAATCCTACTCCAAGCCACCTCTCCAATCCGCTCCCAGGAGCAGTCTACCGCGGCTAGCCCCCACCTCTCAGCGTAAACCCTGTCAACCCCAGCCAGAACAGCCTCAGCCCTAGGGTTTAAGAGGAGAACCTTTTTGGGAAGCCTTCTCGCCCTCAAAACTCGGGAGGCAAGCCTAAACCTGCAAAGCTTCCCAGCCGTACACTTGGAGGGGTCATCCTGCCCAAGCATGTAAACGTAAAGCCTAACAGGCAAATCCAGGGGAGCCGTTGCAGCCACCATAAGCCTAAGCGAAAAAGCCATATTTAACAGTATTCTATGGGCTTGGATGAGTTGGCGTGCGAACTGTTTCCAGCCTCTGGAGGTGGGTTACTAAATTCCTTATCCATTCCAGTAAGGTTGGATGGCGCCCATGTAGCCCCTTCACGCGTTAAGCGTTTTCGGAATCCTCCTCGAAGTTTGAAAGGTCTGGCTTGGCTCGGCTCCGGCATTCTTCAGTCAGCTTCTCAAAGCGGAACTCCCTTGGATAGGCGGTCTACATCCCGTTGCAGCCTTATAGAATCCAGCTTCGAATCAAACATAGCTGGCGATACCCCCGCATGTAACCCAAACTTCCTCCTCTATTTTTTGTTTTTGGTTTATGTTAGGCTGAATGCTATGCTTATTAAGCTCGCCGTTAGTAAGGTTGTTCTAACACTCGTATTTTCAATAACCGCCTACAAGGTTTTGTTGGAGACCAGTTAGGTCTGAAGGATTTTCAAGCTTAGGACGCCTAGACGTTTAAAACAGCCCATAAAACAATAAGTATGATGCCGAAAAACAACTGGGGCTAACCTTAACAAACAAATGCCCCTAGCGTAGTGCACGCTATGGGATTGGAATTTAGTAACTGGAAGGAGAGACAAAACTTGTCCATTATGCCTGTTCAAACTTGGGACAAGTTTTGAAACTGGCCATGTACCGATAACAGGTATCTCGAGAGTAGTTTTTACCATATCAGCCATCGAGAGATATGCAATAGAGTCTTTTAAAGATAAAGAAAAATTTGGTAGTGTTTATCATGTAAACATATATGTGCAGTATTAATATACTACGATTGTATAGGCGCTGGTAAATACTCATCTCCCCCAAGAATTAAGGGTGGTCGTATGGAGAAAATCGAAGAGCAAACGAAATTCCTCGAAGCTAAGAAAATAAGGAAGAAAAAATTTGAAGATTTCCTGAAGGATCTATCCGACGAGTACGAGGTTTACGTTCCTGCAGGGAAGAATGAATTGATATCTTTCGAACGGTTCCCCCTAGAAGAAGGAGAAATCTTTGTTAAATATACGAGAACAATGTTGCCAGCTAAGAAGATCTTATTTCCTAACGATATGGTCCTCATGGAAATCAAGGAAGAGAAAGTTGAAGAAAAACTCCCAGAGAAGAAGATCGCGATAGTTGGCTTACATCTATGCGATATAAACGCACTTAAAATAGTTGATGCTATGCTATCTAGGGAATATCCAGATAGCTATTATCTTAAGGTCAGAGAGAATTCCATTCTGATAGGAGTTGAATGTATTCCTGATGACAAATGTTTCTGCCTATCCATGCGTACCAACAGGGTCGAGAATGGATTTGACCTTTTCTTTCTGGATGGAGACGAGGAATATTAC
>QMYD01000073.1 GCA_003662485.1 Candidatus Hecatellales archaeon
GGCCTCCTTCAAGCCTACCACTGCGAGGATGCTGAAGCCGTAATTTTAACCATGGGAAACCTGGCTAGCACCACGAGGCTGGTAGTGGAAAAGCTTAGGAGAGAAGGCTTCCACCTTGGCTTGGTTAAGCTTAGAAGCTTCAGACCCTTCCCAGCCTCCGAGCTGAGAGAACTCTTAGGAAAAGTTAAGGCTGTAGGGGTTCTCGAAAGAAACTATTCGGTTGGAGGTTTTGGAGGCGCCGTCTACCATGAGCTTCGCTCAGCCCTCTACGGCCTCAACGGCCCCAGAATCCTCGGCTTTATAGCCGGCATGGGAGGCAAAGATGTAACCCCAAGCGAAATCGAAGCCCTAGCCAAGAAGACGCTTAGGGCTGCGAGTGGGGAGAGGATTGAAGGCGAGGTTGAATGGCTCCTGGGAGGGATGGCCTAATGGAAGTACTAACCGTGGAGGAGCTTCCAAAAGAAGAATACTATATGCCTGGGAATGCCCTCTGCGCAGGCTGCGGGGAAAGCCTAGCCATGAGGCTTGCCCTCAAAATCCTAGGCTGGAAAACCATCGTGGTAACGGTTCCAGGCTGCATGTCTGCCTCCCTAATCATGGGGGCTTCAGCTGTCCCCCTCCTAGTTGGACCCTTCGCCTCCGGTGGAGCCCTCCTCTCAGGCATTGAAACAGCGCTGGAAGCCCAGGGGATAACGGATGTGAACGTAGTGGCCTTTATAGGTGATGGAGGCACCGCCGACATAGGCTTCCAAGCCCTCTCAGCCATGGTTGAGAGAGGCCACAACGTCCTATACATCTGCCTTGACAATGAGGCCTACATGAATACTGGGGGCCAGCGGAGCGGTATGACACCGCTTAAGGCTTCCACTACCACCACGCCTGGAATGGGCCTCCTCAAAGGGAAACTCCAGCCCAAGAAGGATATGCCCCTCATCATGGCTGAGCATGGAGCCCCCTACGTGGCTACGGCCTCCATTGGTTTTCCCCTAGACTACATGGGGAAGGTTAAGAGGGCTATGAAGATTAGGGGGCCAAAGTACATTCAGGTCTTATGCCCATGCCCGGTGGGCTGGGGATACCACGAATCTAAAACCGTTGAAATTGCAAGGCTGGCTGTAGCCTGCAGAGTATGGCCCTTATACGAGGTTGAGGGAGGGAAGTTCACCCTAACCTATGAGCCCAGGGAGCCTAAACCCTTAAGGGAATACCTTAGAGCCCAGCGGAGGTTTGACCACCTAACCGAGGAGGATATGGCAGAGCTGGAGAGGCTTGTAGAGGAGAAGTGGAGAAGGCTTAAGCTTAGAAGCCTTACAGGCTAAGGGTGATTCACCTCGATCGCGAAAAACATTACAGGGAGGAAATAGGGCGAAGACTACCCTTACAACCTCTCCCTCCAACAACAATTCACTATGAAGCCTACCCTTATGCTGCATAACCCTATAGTCATGCTAAGCCTCTCAGCTACTTCAAGAAGTGTAGAGTTTTCTTTGAATTCTCTTCGAGGGTTGAAGATAACCCTGAATTTTCTAGGCTTAAAAGCCTCTCAGCCTTTGAATCTTTAAAAGGACGGCTTACATAAAGTTTTTCTCGAAGGAGGAATGGGTGAAAAATCTTCTGAAGGCTTGGAGGCTGTAATCTCCAAGATTCTTAAGGTTAGACCTGACCTTACTAGGGAGCAGGTTTTCCAGCTTATTGAGAGGAAGAGGGTGGAGGCTGGAAACCTCCTAAACCCTGAGGGGGCAGCCTTCCTCGTAGCCTCCGAGCTTGGAGTTAAGCTCTGGGATAAAAACCTCTCCACGGGGATGAAAATTAAGGATTTAGCTCCAGGCTTGAGAAGCGCCTCCCTCACAGGTAGGATTCTAGCCGTTGGAAAGGCTAAAACGTTTAGCAGGCCTGGGGGGAGGGAAGGCAAGCTTGTCAAGCTTGTCCTAGGCGACTCCACGGGGATGGTGGAAGTCTACCTCTGGGATGGAAGGGCGGAAGAAGCTGAGAGAATGGGGGTCTCGCAGGGTCTCCCAGTAAGGGTTGAGCAAGCATACACTCGTAGAGGGCTTTCAGGTAGAATTGAACTTCACTTGGCGGAGAAGGGAAGCCTCACCATTCTAGATGAGAGTGAAGCCTCAGAAATTCCACCCCTAGAAAGCTTCTTCTCCAAGCCTTCTAGGCTTGAAGGCCTCCGGGAGGCGAATATTAGAGGGGTGGTTTCCAAGGTTTCCCAGGTTAAAAGCTTCCCAAGGCCTAGTGGTGAAGGAAAGGTTTTAAGGGTTAGGATTCTGGACGGGGAGGATGAGGCCACCCTCGTCTTCTGGGATGAAAAAGTGGAAGAGGTCTCAGGGATTAAGCCTGGAGACCTCGTGGAGGTGGTTAACGGGAAGATTAGGGAGGACCCGCTTGGAGGCTGGGAAATCCACGTTAGGAAGAGCTCCTACGTGCGGGTTAAGCCCTCCTATGCTCCTCCTCCAACTCCCGTTGAAGCTAAACCAACACCCATAGGGGGTCTTCAGCCAGGCGTTCGAGGGGTAACCGTTGAAGGCTACCTCGTTGAAACCCCAAGCCTTAAGGAGGTAACGTTGAGGGATGGGTCGAAGGTTAAGGTTGCCGAGTTCCTGCTCAGGGATGAGACGGGAAGCGTTAGGGTTTCAGCTTGGAGGGAGGTTGGTGAAATCCTTTCAAGGCTCCCCTCAGGATTGAAGGTTAGGCTTAAAGGGGTTACCGTGAAGGAGGGCTTTGCAGGGGGAGTTGAAATAGCCACAACCAGCGGAACCACCGTGGAGGTTATACCCATTGGAGAGGCTGAGGGTTGAAGCTGCCCCCAGGAAAGGTTCCCCAGCAAATCCTCCAGCAAACCGTTTTCCGCTTCCTAGGCGCTAAACGGGCAGACGTGGTTCTAGGGCCAGCCCTAGGCGAAGACGCAGCCATCGTTAAGGCTGGAAGGAGGCTTCTCGCCTTATCCTGCGATCCTGTAAGCGGAGCCGTGCGGAGGGTTGGATGGGTAGCCGTCCACGTAGCCTGCAACGACGTGGCCACTAGGGGTGTGAAACCCCTATGGCTCTCCACGGTGATCCTGCTCCCCGAGGGTTCGGCTAGCAGCCTCCTGCGGGAGATTTCAAGCCAGATAGGGGAGGCGGCTGAAGGGTTAGGGGTAGCCATCGTTGGAGGCCACAGCGAAACCACTCCAGGCCTCCGAAACCCCCTCGTAGTAGGCTTCGCAGCAGGGGTGGTTAAAGGTGGAAAATACGTTAGAACAGGTGGGGCTAAGCCTGGAGATAAAATCCTCATGAGTAAGGCTGCAGGCCTGGAGGGCACAGCCATCCTTGCCTCCGACTTCAAGGAACTCCTCGCCGGAAGGCTTGGACTGGAGGCCGTGGAGAGGGCTGAAGGCTTCTACCGTGAAATAAGTATTGTTGAAGAGGCTTTGGCAGGCTTTAAGGCTGGGGGTGTTAGCGCCATGCATGATCCAACTGAGGGTGGGGTGGCTGGAGGCCTCCACGAGCTGGCTGAAGCCTCAAAGACAGGCTTTAGGGTTTGGGAGGAAGCCATACCCGTTAGGCCTGAAACCCTTGAAATCTGCAGGCTTCTAAGACTTAACCCACTTGCCCTAAACTCCTCAGGATGGCTCCTCCTAGCCGTAAAAAGCGAGAAAGCCGAGGAGGTTTTGAAGGCTATCCAACGCCTGGGAATCCAAGCCTCCATCATAGGTGAAATCCTCCAGGAATCTTCAAGGAGGCTGCTGGTGGATAGGAGGGGGAGGGAGCGTAGGCTCCCCTCCCCAAGCGGAGACGAACTCTGGAAAGCACTGGAAAGGGCTTCAAAACTCGAAAACGTTATGAAAGCCCAAGTAGAATAGCCTAAGTGGAGGTGGAAGGCATGGTTTGGGATGAGTTCTTCGAGGACTGGTTTAAGAGGCGGAGGAGGTTTCCCTTCTTCAGGGAGTTCGACGAGATCGTCAGAGATATGGAACGCATGTTTGAGGAGGCCTTCAAAGAGTTTAGAGAGATGCCTGAAGGCCTAGTCCGGGAGAAGAGGCTTCCCGACGGCCGCATCGTCCGAGAGTACGGCCCCATGGTTTACGGGTACTCCATAACCATAGGCCCAGATGGCAAGCCCGTAATAAGGGAGTTTGGAAATGTTAAACCGTCCATGAAAACTGGAGCCTTAGACGTTAAAAGTGAGAGGGAGCCCCTCGTAGACATCATGGAGGAGGCTGAAACCATTAAGGTTATAGCTGAAGTGCCAGGCGTGGAGAAAAACGACATCCAACTCTATGGGACGGAGCGAAGCCTAACCATTAAAGTGGACACTCCAACAAGGAAGTACTTTAAGGAGGTGGAACTCCCAGCTGAGGTTGATCCGAAAAGTGCTAAGAGCACCTATAAGAACGGGGTTCTCGAAGTAATATTGAAGAAGACTGCTCCAAAGCCTAAAGGTCAACCCATAAGGATAGAGTGAAGAGGCGGAGGGTCTTTCCGCCTTTTCAGCCTCCTTTTTCGGCTAGGAAAACCCATACTACCCCATCTTTATCCTTCGCAGCCCTAACCCTAACCCTTCTTGGAGGCTTTTCAATACTTCTTCTCCAAACGAACTCGTTCAGCTTTCCGTCCAGCTTAACCTCCTCGGTTTTCATGTGCCTCTGAATGAAGCTTCTTATCTCCCTTATGGCTCTAGGGGTTCGAATAGGGCGGGGTACCCTCCAAACCCTCCTTAAGGGTATGGTGTAAACCCTCTCCTCTACCACTTCGATTTCACTTTCAGCCATATAGGCTTCCCCTAAAGATTCTTGATTTTCACCCTTCTCCAGTGGCGTCTGGCGGGGCTTGTTCTAACCCTACGATTGGTTCTAGCGGTTATCCAGGCCGGTGGAGGCTGGGCTGATTTAAGCTCCTTAGCCAGCCTAAGCTTCTTGGGTAGAGGCTTAACCCTAGCCACCCTAAATCCTCCTAATCCTTATATCCCTACGCCTCGAAGTTAAGGCTTCAAGAATCTTCTTTAACTGCTCATCCGTTACGGGTACGGGAAGCTTCCCAGCCTGAGCTAGCTGAAGCAGCTGGTTTTCCAGTTGCTCAGCGAATTCAGGCCTAACCATTCGAATGTTGGTAAGCCTCTGCCTGGCTTCAGGTGTTAGCACAATCCTTAGGGCTGCCTGCCTCTCAGCTTTAAGCCTCTCCTCCTCTGCAGCCTTACGCTGAAGCTCGAGGAGGCGTTGACGCTTAATCCTTTCAAGCTCTTCGTCTGAAACTTCATAACCCAGCCTGCCTTCCCCCCTCCCTCAAGATTTGGGCTGCAATCTCGTCGAGGAGGCTTTGACCTTTCTCTGTTAGAACCCTACCCCTCCCCTGAACGGTTTTAACTAGGCCCGCCCTCTCAAGCTGCTGGAGAGCCTTCCTTAGAATGTTCCCACTTCCAGGCTTCGCATGTTCACGCCGCATTTTACCCTTCTTCCTCCCCCCATACTCCCTCCTAAGCCTTGAAACGCCTAAGGGGCCGTGGACGTAGAGCTTCCTGAGCAGCGAGGCGCAGCGGACGTACCACCAGTCCTCCCTATCCGGAGGCCTCTCCTTGTGAACCCCAGTCTTAACGTAGGAAGCCCAGGGGGGTGGTGAAACCTCTGGAACGTTCTCCATCAGGTAGCGGGAAACCCTCTCCACCAGCCTGTTAGGCTCCACATCGTATACGGTAGGCATAGCCCTCGAAGCCTCACCAGTCCAACCGTAAACTTATACGTTTAAAGGGAAGAGTTAAACCTTTTCCCTCCCAACCTATCCTTAACTGGGGGTTAAAGGGTGAAGGTTAGGGTGAAAGCCTTCGTCCAGCTCAGGGGAATCCTAAGCCGAAGGGGGCTGGAAGCTGAGATTTCCCTCTCAAACCACGCTGAGAGACCTCTGGCAGTACTTGCTTGAGGAGGCTAAGCTATGGA
>QMYD01000074.1 GCA_003662485.1 Candidatus Hecatellales archaeon
AGCCGAAACGGATACATTGAGGTTTCCCTTGGGAAGGCTAATTGCGATAGGAGGAGTTCAAAGGTGGCCTTGAGTAGGGGGATAGCTGGATGATGGAAACTAGTAGGCTACGTATTCTTAAAGTAGCCGAAACCTTTAGCCCTTAAATAAAGGTTTGGGCTGGATGAGGGGAGACCTTGTGGCATTCAGACCTGCATAAGAGGAAGCCCACGGGTGGAAGGCGTAAACCTTATCGGGGTAGGAGGAAGTTTGAGCGGGGAGGCTTCCCTATTGAAACGGTTCCAGGCTTGGAGGAGCGGAGGGTGGAGAGGGTTAGGGGTGGAAACATTAAGGTTAGGTTAAAATCTGCTGAGAAGGTTCAAGTTTCAGACCCAAAGACTGGTAGGACTGTTAGGGCTTCTATTCTTAGGGTGGTTAGGAATCCTGCCAACGTTGAATATAGTAGGCGTGGTGTGATTACGAAGGGAGCTATCCTCGAAACGGATGTAGGCCTGGTAAAGGTTACCTCAAGACCCAGCCAGAACGGGGTTTTAAACGCCGTTCTCCTCGAAGCTCGAAGGGAACTGTAAGCCTTGAGAAAGCTTAAGGGTAAGGTTATCCTCTGGCTTGCCTATTTTGACGCTTCAAGGAGGAGGAGTGAGGGTAGGAGGCTGCCTCTAAGCCTCTGCCTCCGCTCCCCCAGCCTTCGAGAAATAGTCAGAGCCGCTGAGGTTTTGAATTTGAATCCTCAGCCTAAACCGGAGGCAAGGTTTCCAAGGTGCTGGTGGGCGGAGGGCGGATACGTTATCGTAGATAAGCTTGGAAGCAAGCAGGAAACCCTGCGAAGGGTTGCGGAAAAAGCCTTGGAGCTGAGGGGAAAGCCTTAGAAACCTTTAAATTAAAGCGTTGAGAAAAAGGGCTTGGCTAATCTTTTGGTTTTCAGGGAGTGGGGGTTTGAGGAGGCTCGGCAAGGTTCTCCACCTCTCCTCGATGACCGGCCACCTAATAGTTAAAGCCAGAACAACCCCACGCATCGGGGAGAAAGTCTATAGCGGAGACCTCAAGCCTATTGGGTATGTTTTCGACGTTTTTGGCCCCGTGGATGCGCCCTACGTGGCGGTGAAACCCCTAAACTCCCAGCTTAAACCGGTGAAAACCCTTTTCCTCCTAGAGTCTAAAGGTGGAAGGAAGAGGGGGTAGGGGGCTTATGGTAGGGCTTAAGCACGAGGAGAAGAAGGCTAAGATTGTCTGCCCGGAATGTGGGGCTTCAAGGTTAATGAACGACACGGATCAGGGAGAACTCGTATGCATGAACTGCGGCTACGTTATTGATGATAAAATTGCGGATTTGGGGCCTGAGTGGAGGGCTTTCGACGACGAGCAGAAGGTTAAGCGGACGAGGGTTGGCGCACCCCTAACCTACACCATCCACGATAAGGGACTCTCAACCCTCATCGACTGGCATGACAAGAATTTCACCTCCAAGGAGTTAACGCTAGCCCAGACCAGCCAGGTTTTCACATTGAGGAAGTGGCAGAGGAGGGTTAGGGTTGCAGATGCCGCCGAACGCAATCTGGCTTCTGCCCTCTCCGAGATGAGTAAGATTTCCTCCGCTTTGAATCTTCCCAAAAACATTTTGGAGACTGCAGCAGTACTTTATAGGAAGGCGGTGAAGCGTAGGCTTATAAGGGGCAGGAGCATTCAGGGTGTGGCCGCTGCAGCCATCTACATGTCCTGTAGGAAGTGTAATGTGCCTAGGACGCTGGATGAGATTGCCCAGGCTACCTCGGTGGGTAAGAAGGAGATTGGGAGATGCTATCGCTTCCTAGCTAAGGAGCTTGACGAGTTTGTTCCACCCATCTTTCCAACCAGATATATCTCTAAGATTTCAAATCAGCTTTTAATGAAGGGGAAGGCTGAAATCATAGCTGCCACCATCCTTGATGTGGCAAGCAGTTTGAGGCTTACGAGTGGAAGGGGGCCAACGGGTATAGCTGCAGCTGCCACCTACATCGCCTCTGTCCTGGCGGGGGAGAAGAAAACCCAGAGGGAGGTTGCCCTTGCAGCCAACGTTACCGAGGTAACCATTAGGAACAGGTATAGGGAGCTTATGGACAAGATTAAAATAATAGTTAAGCTTTAAAGGCCTGGAAGGGAGGGTTTAAGGCTCTAAAAGGAGGCTTCCCAAGCCTTTAAAACAAATTTTCCTGTTTAATTCCACCTTCATTCCAAAAATATTTTAACGCTTCATTTAACCAATTCTAAAATCCCTTGGGTTCGAATCAACTTTTGCCGGCGGGTTCAGCCTATGTCTGCGTTAAAGGTTATTGCGGAGTGGATTGGGATAGAGCTTTACTGTAGGGATGCCTATAAGAGGCTTGCCTCCATGACTGATAACCCTTATGCGAGAGGTCTCTTCCAGTGGCTTTCCCAGGCCTGTGGAAGCCATGCTCACTACCTGACGAAAACCTTGGAGGCTCTTGGATGGCAGTTCCCCCAAGAGCTTTTTAAGCCTAAGAAGCCTTCAATCCTCCAGTCCCGCCGTTTTTCCTCTGACGTGGAGGAGGTTTACTGGACGGCTAAGGAATACCTCGCCCTAGAGGAGGAGATGAGGAAAACCTACAGCATCCTCTTCACGCAGGTGGACAATCCTAAAGCTAAAAACATTTTAAGCCAGCTGGTTAGGGAGGAGGAAGACCACCACCGGGAGTTAGCCCAGCTCATTCAGGTTTTCGAGCAAACTTACGCTAATCTGAGAGGCCAAGAGGCTGTTGAGGCAGGCTAAACCCTCTTCAGCGTAGAACCTCAGCATGCTTCATAGGGTTTTCTATGAGGCCTGGGATTTCTTGGAGGAGGTCTGTGGCTTTTAGGTGGGGTCCCTTACGCTTATAAGCGAGGTCTCCAGCAGCCCCATTAATGAAGGCTCCTGCAACTGCAGCTTCGAAGGGTTGGACGCCCATCGCTAGGAAGCCTCCCACAACTCCGGCAAGCACGTCTCCCGTTCCCCCCACGCTCATAGCAGGCCCCCCAGTCCTGTTAAGCTTAACCCTATCCCCATCGGAGATTACGTCTACCGGAGCCTTAAGCAGTATGGTGGCTCCAAACCTTCTCGCTGCATCCCTCACTTTTCCAGCAAGCTTTCCAGGCTCCTCGGAGGGTTCCACCCCTGTTAGAAGCTTGAATTCCCCCCTGTGGGGCGTGAGCACACACGCTGTCCCAGCTCTCCGCCCAAGCTGGGCGAAAAGCTTAAGCCCGTCAGCGTCGAGGAGCATGGGCTTCCCAAACGCTTCAGCCATGTCTAGAATTCTTGGTAGGGCTTTCAGGCTTTCCCTCCTCGTTTCAAGTCCTGGGCCGATGATGAGGGCGGTGCATCTTTCTACTAGCGTTTTCAGAATTCTAACATGCTTAAGACTTAAACATTCACCCTCAAGCTTAAAGGTTATGAGGTTTGGGGAGTAGCTGGAGATGGCTAGGGCTGCATCCCTAGGAGCAGCCACGTAGACTAAGTCTACACCAACCTCGAGGGCTGCTAGAGCTGCCAGGGCTGGGGCTCCGGAATAGGTGGCGCTACCCCCTATGATGAGCAGCCTCCCAAACTCCCCCTTATGGGCGGTTGGAGGCCTAACACGCCTAGCCTTTCCAACGTCTCCAGGCCCAGCGTAGGTTTCAGCCTCCGGAGGGATACCTATACTCGCCACGTGAATTTTGCCAGCATATCTTCGAGCCTTAGCCAGGCCTGCCTTAACCTTATGGAAGGTTACGGTTGCATCAGCCTTAACAGCCTTCCCAAGGATCTCACCTGAGTCTGAGTCGACGCCGGTGGGCAGGTCTACGGCCACCTTAAACCCTTTAAGCCTATTTATGGTTTGAACGGCTTGGAGGATTGGAGGCTTAAGCTCGCCTTTAATTCCTATGCCTAGGAGGGCGTCCACAACCACGTCGGCTTCAACCATGGGGATTTGAGCTGAATCCCTTGCCACCAGTATTTTAATGCTTTCCCCCAGGCTTTTCAGAATTTTCCAGTTGGCTTGAACCACGGGGCTGACTATGCGTTCTTCACCGCCTACGAGGATGAGGGTTACTTGGAAGCCTTTGGAGGCGAGGTGGCGGGCGGCCACCATTCCATCTCCACCGTTTCTCCCAGTCCCAGCGTAGATTGCAACCCTTCTTCCAAGCTTCAAACCTTCAATGTAGTCTGCCACAGCCTTGCCTGCGCACTCCATGAGTTGGAGGAGGGAAACACCAAGATATTCAGCGTTGGCTTCGAGGGCTGCCATATCCCCTGCGGTTATAAGCTTCAAGCTTCACCAGCCTAAACCTTACATTTATAAAGTTTAAGCGTTATAGAATTTTTGCTGGAAGATTTGGGGTGGGAAAAAATGCCTGTCGCCTACGTTCTTATAAACTCTGAGATTGGGGCTGAGGAGGAGGTTTTGAAGGAGCTTAAGAAGATTAAGAGTGTTAAGGAGGCTTACGTGGTTTACGGAGTTTACGACATCATTGCTAAGGTTGAAGCTGACAGTATGGATAAGCTTAAAGAGATAATTACTTGGAATATTAGGAGGCTGGAGAAGGTTCGCTCCACCTTAACCATGATGGTGGTGGAGCCGGCTTAGCCCTTTTAAGCCTAAACTCCGGCTCTTTTTCTGGATGGGCTTGAAGGTTCATGTTGGGATTGACGATACCGATTCGCTTAGGGGTGGTTGTACAACTTATGTGGCAGCCCTCCTCGTAGAAGCCTTCTCAAAACTTGAAGGCTTAGCCTTTACAGATTATCCCTGCCTGGTTAGGCTTAACCCCAACATTCCATGGAAAACTAGGGGGAACGGGGCTGTATGCCTACGGGTTATGGTGGAGGCTGAAGCCCTTTACGGCAAGCTTAAATCTGTGGCTAGAAGGATTGTGGAGGAAGCCTTCGAAAGGTTTGGAGGCGAACCTGGACTAGCCTTTTTAAAGGGGGAGGTTCCCGACACGCTTAAGCAGTTGGCCTTCAAGGCTGAGTGGACGGTGGTGGAGAGGGAGGAAGCCCTCACCCCATTCCTGGAGCTTGGAGGGGAGGTTGAAAGCTTTGGAGGAGGTAGAGGAATTATTGGAGCCATCGCTTCTATTGGTGAAACCCTTGAGGCTGACCATACCTTTGAGCTTCTAGCCTACCGAACGCCTGAAAGGTGGGGGAGTCCCCGCCTCCTAAACCCAGCCTCCGTAAGGCGGATGGCGGAGGCAAACCCTCAAACCTTCAGCAACCTCGACCCTGAAACGGGGAGGATTCTAATTACGCCTAGGGGGCCTGACCCCGTCTACTTTGGCGTTCGGGGGGAAACCCCTGAAGCTGTTTTGAAGGCTTCCACCATGCTTGAGCTTGGCGAGCCTGTGGAGCGCTGGCTTATCTTCCGAAGCAACCAGGGGACGGATGCCCACCTCAGGGTTAAACGCTCCATCAGCCTGGTTCCCCCCTACTCCTGCGTGGTGGTGGAGGGCTGGGTTTCCCAGCCGCCCGAAAGGATTCGGGGGGGCCACGTAATCTTCAAGGTTAGCGATGGCAGTGGGGAGCTTTTCTGCGCCGCCTATGAGCCCACAGGCCCTCTTGCCAGGGTAGCGTCCATGCTTGCAGTAGGCGACCTAGTCCGCCTTTACGGCGGGGTTAGGAAGGCTGAACCCCTGTGGGAGCCAACATTAAACTTGGAGAAGCTGGAGGTTTTAAGGCTGGCTGAAGCCTACAGGGAGGCTAACCCCCCATGCCCTAAATGCGGTAGGAGGATGAAGTCTCTTGGGGCTGGTAAGGGCTTCCGCTGCCCCAAGTGCAAGTATAGGAGTAGGGAGGCTGGGAAGGTTCGCCTCAAAGTTGAACGTGAGCTTAGGCCAGGCCGGCCTGGCCTAAGCTCACGTTCAACTTTGAGGCGAACCTTCCCAGCCTCCCTACTCCTATAC
>QMYD01000075.1 GCA_003662485.1 Candidatus Hecatellales archaeon
GATTAGAAGGGTGGGCCAGTGCATTTTAACTTGTCCAACGACGGCTGCCTTTGACGGTTTGGCTGGCAGAGCTGTGAAGAGGCTTAAAATCGGAGGGAGCCTACGCTACTTCGGAGACGGCTTCCAAAGGAAGGATAAGATTGGCGATAGAACGGTTTGGAGGATACCAGTGATGGAAGGCGAATTCGTTGTTGAGCATAGGTTTGGGGTGAAGCTTGGGGTGGCTGGAGGAAACTTCCTGATCCTAGCTGAAAACCAGAAGGCAGGTTTGGAGGCTGCGGAGAAGGCTGTAGAAGCCATTAGGGGAGTGGAGGAAGTTGTGCTTCCATTCCCAGGTGGGATATGCCGTTCAGGCTCAAAGGTTGGCTCCATGAAGTATAAGCTTCCAGCCTCCACTAACCACCTCTACTGTCCAGTACTCAAGGAAGCCGTTAAGGAAACCCTGGTTCCCAAGAACGTTAACAGTGTCTACGAAATCGTAATAAACGGTTTAACCCTTAAAGCCGTAAGGGAAGCCATGAAGGTTGGAATTCAAGCCGCCATGCAGGTGCCTGGAATCGTGAAGATTTCCGCAGCCAACTTTGGAGGAAAACTAGGCCCCTACAAAATCCAGCTGAAAACGCTGGGGCTCTAAGAAAGGGGAAAAAGGAAGAGGAAGGACTCTTTTTCAGCCCACTACTTTTTTGAGTTCAGGAATGATTTCAGGGTAGCCTACTGCCATTATGTGGCATCCTGCTGCCGGCGTGCTCTTCAAGTGTTCTAGGAAGCCTGTGAAGTAGTCTATGTTTATCTGGTCGATTCGCTCCTTACGCTTCTCCTTATCCTTAATTTCCTTGGTTTCCTTGAGTTTGGCTAGGTAGTCTTCTGGGACGGTTACCCCTGAAACCTGCTCGTGGAAGAATTTGGCTTCAGCATAGCTTTTAGCCGGGAAAATTCCGATGAGGATGGGGATTTCCACTCCAACCTCCTTAACCTTTGCGAAGAAATTGTCGACTACTTCGGGTAGGTAGACTACCTGTGTCTGCACGAACTCTGCTCCAGCCAACACCTTACGCTTCAGCTTGTAGACTTCCATGTCGAGGAAGGCGGAGCCAGGGTTGGCTGCAACCCCTACATGAAGCTTCGGCGGGTTCCTTATTTCTCCTCCCCGAAGGTCTTTCCCCTCATCCACCACCCTCCTTATCATACGGGTTAGAAGGGTGGCGTCAAGATCGTAGACAGGCTTCACGTCAGGAGTATCGCCCAGCGAAACATAGTCCCCTGTTATGGCTAGGATGTTCTTAATTCCGAGAACGCCAGCTGCCAGCACGCTTGAAAGAAGCGCGAGACGGTTCTTGTCTGAGCATCTAAGCTGACATATGCATTCCATGCCTGTTTCAGCCTGAATTTTGTGAGCTGCTGCAAGGCTGTCAACGCATCCGAAGCTTTGAGGGTTATCGGTGACGTTGCAGGCGGTTACATGCCCTAGAAGCTTGCGGGCTGCTTCAATAGTTCCCTCAATGCTTCCCTCCTTTCCAGGCTCCAGCTCGCCAGTAAAAACAAATTTTCCAGCCTTCAGCTCCCTCATAAGGTTACTGTAAACTCTTTCAGCCATATCCTTTACACCCCCATCGACTCTAGGGTGGCCTTAAGCTCCTTAAGCTTCTCCATGAGGTCTATGGGCTCCACGCTCAGCCTCCGAGGCCTCGTAGCCTGACCCCAGTCCTTAGGCTCCCTAATCTTCAAGAACTTGTCCAGTTCACCTATCTTTTCAAGCCTCCGGTAGATTTGAAGCCAGGCGCAGTCCTTTTCAGGGTCGACTTCGCACTTGCCTTCAGGAGTTGTTCCACCGCAAGGGCCGTTTAACAGCCCCTTAGAGCACTGGGTTAGAGGGCAGATTCCACCGGTATCAGCAAGGATGCAGTCGCCGCAGCCCATACATTTCTCTATGAAGTTTGCTGGGCCTTCACCTACAAACCCTAACGCATTATTCGCCGAGAAGATAGGCTTAACAATGGACATTTCCTCGTCGAGGTAGGCCCTCACCGCCTGGGTTCCATCCCCGCAGGACATCATCAGGATGGCGTCGGCCTCTGACAGTTCTTTCTCATGCATTTTGAGGAACTGGGAGCTCATGGGAAGGTAGCAACAGAAAACTCCGAAGGGAAGCTTTATTTTCGCTATAATTTCCTTTCCGTTTTTCTCAAGCTTCTCAGCCATGTTGTCTATGGCCACGGGATCCCCAGTTCGGAAGATGGTGGCGCAGCCGCCGCAGCCCATCAAGACGATTTTCTTTTTGCCGTTAAGCTTTTCCAGAATCTCCTCAAAAGGCTTCTGTTTCTGCCCCATCATGGGTAAACACCCACCTTTATCTTTTTTGAATAAGATTCTCCCTATTTAATAATTTGCATTTGCAATTATTTCGTAAAATTTTAAAAACGCGAAATCAAAAAAACCTTACCCTTTGAAATCAATTTTGAAAGGTTGAGAGGATGAGCGATTCAGAGCCTTTAGCCTTTGGGTTAACCATCGATAACGACACTTGCAGCACCTGCTCCCTCTGCGTTTACGCCTGCCCTTTCGAAGCCATCTCCGTGAGGCAGCTCAACGAGGAGCGCAAGGTTGAGGTTGATGAGGCAAAGTGCAGGTTCTGCGGGGTATGCTACAGCCTCTGCCCACTCGAAGCCATAAAGATCACCTACTATGATATGGAGGGGCTGCTGAAGCAGGCTGAAAAGCTCTGCACTGAGGCTGGGAGTAAAAGCCTGATTGTTGCCTGTAAGGGAAGTAACCCCACCGATAAGATCATAGCCAGCAGGGTTGGCGGGGAGAAACTTCCGGTTTTGAAGGTTCCATGCGTGGGGAGGGTTCCCTTAGACTTCTATGCAAGACTTCTCGCCGAGGGGGCTGTTGAAAAACTCTACGTTCTACCCTGCGACGAAGAGTTTTGCAGGCTTAAGGAGGGAGGTCGGATAAGCTTCCTCCGAGTGGACTACCTTCAAAGCCTCCTAGAGGAGCTTGGAGCAGGCAGGCTTCTAACAGTGGTGAAGGGTTCGAATAAGGCTAGGGTGGATGAGGCGAAATGTTTGGGCTGCGGGAACTGTGTTCACTACTGCCCCTATGAGGCTGCAAGCCTTCGGTCTCCTGGAATTGCAAGCATAGACGAGGAGAAATGTATGGGCTGCGGGATATGCCTAGCCTATTGCCCCAACTTCGCCATAACCCTTGAAGGCTACGAGCATGAAAGCCTAAGCGAAACCTTGAGGAGGCTGGCTGGCGGGAAAGCCTCCATCCTCGTCTTCTACTGTCAGTGGGCCTACACGCCTGAAACCTCTAGCGAAAACGGTTCAAACCTATGCTTCATAGAGCTTCCATGCGCTGGGAGGGTTGACCCCCTCCACATCCTCCAAGCCCTAAACCTAGGCTTCAAAGGAGTTCTCATCTTAGCCTGCAAGCAGGAACTCTGCAACTTCGAGGAGGCTGGAGCAAGAAAGGCTGAGGAAAACCTGAAAAACCTGAAGAAGCTTCTAGGCCAGCTTGGGCTTGAAGGAAAGGTGGAAATAGCCTTCGTATCCCCCAAGTATCCAGGCGAAGCAGGCCAGGCCCTCTCCAACTTCATAAGTAAAATTGGAGGGTAGGATTTTGATCGTTGTAAGACCCAAACCTCTTGAAGAGATTTTAGAGTTCCTCCACGGGCGTAGGAACATTCTAATTGTGGGGTGCGACGGCTGCACCACGCCTCCAAGAGGCTTAAGGGAAGCCCAAACCTACGCAAACCTGCTGGAGTTAGCTGGAAAACTTAAAGGTGAAAACTTTAATTTGAAGGCTACCACCATTCCGAAGACCTGCGACAGCAGGATAGCTTATTCAAGCCTGGTAGGCCAGCTTGAAGGTGTGGAGGCCATCGTTTCGCTGGCCTGCGGAATTGGAGTCCAAGTTTTAAACGAGGTTTTCCCGGAGGTTCAAACCTACCCCGGCAACGACACGGTTTTCAATGGGATGGAGGTTAGGGAGGGAGGAATCTTCGAGGAGCGCTGCATGGCTTGTGGAAGCTGCCTCCTAGGCGAAACCGGAGGCATCTGTCCTGTAACCATGTGTGCTAAGGGGCTGCTAAATGGCCCCTGCGGAGGCTTCTTCGACGGGAAATGTGAGGTTGGAGGATGGGTGAACGATTGCGGCTGGGTGAAAATTTTCGACAGGCTGAAGCAGCTGGGCAGGCTTGACCTCTTCACTAAGATTAGGCTTCCAAAGGACTACCGGGACATGCAGAATCCTAGGAGGCTCTCCCTGGAGGAGGCGGCGACGAAGAA
Source organism: Candidatus Hecatellales archaeon (assembly GCA_003662485.1). GTDB lineage: Archaea > Thermoproteota > Bathyarchaeia > Hecatellales > Hecatellaceae > B25. The sequence goes on from QMYD01000075.1 coordinate 4,290, forward strand.
GGCTATTCCACCCCTTATCGACGAGGTTAAGGAGCCTGGGAAGAGGCCTGCCTACAGCCAGCTCATGAAGAAGATTAGGAATGGAGAGTTTGTAGTAACGGGTGAGGTTGAACCCGTAAAAACCACCGACCTCTCTGAAGTTCTTAAGGCTGCTGAAACCCTAAAGGAGTATGTTACAGCGATAAACGTGACGGATAATCCTACCGCTTTCGCCTACATGAATGCTCTTATCCCCTCCTACTATATTCAGGAGAAGGTGGGGGTTGAAGCCGTATACCAGATGGTGGCAAGAGACAGAAATAGGCTTGCCCTAACCTCAGACCTTCTCGCCGCTGGAGCCCTAGGCATCAAAAATATTCTAGCCCTATCAGGAGACACCACCACGATGGGTGACAACCCGCAGAGCAAGAGGGTTTGGGACCTAGACGTAACCCAGTTCATCTATATGATAAGCAAAATCGTCGATGAGGGTGTGGACCTAGCTGGAAACGAAATCCATAATCCCCCGAAATTCAACATTGGCTCTTCAGCTAACCCCTGTGCAACACCCCTCGAACCCGAAATCTACAAGCTTGTTAGGAAGCAGAATGCTGGGGCAGAATTCCTCCAGACAAACTCGCTCTACGACATTGAGATTATCAAGCATTTTCTGGATGAGTGTAGGGCTGCGGGGCTTAAAATCCCCATCCTGATAGGGATTACACCGTTTAAGAGCGTGAAGATGATGGACTGGCTGGTAAAGTATGTTCCAGGCGTGGTGGTTCCAGACGAAATCCAAGAGAAGCTTAGAAAGGCGAGGGAGAAGAGTAAGGAAGCCTTCGTTGAAATGAATATTGAGATTTTCAGCGAACTCTGCAGGGAGATCAGGAAGACGACGAGGGCTGCTGGAATCCACATGATGGCCATAGGTTTCGAGTGGGTTGTACCGAAGATTTTGGAGGGAGCTGGACTGAAATGAGGCTTGCAACCATAGCCCTCATGTCCTGTGCGGGATGTCATGTATCCCTAACCGCCATGTCAGCTAAGCTCGTAGAGGTTTTAAAGAGCGTGGAGCTTGTTCACTCCTACATCCTCATGGACGCCAAAAAGATTCCTGAAAACGTGGATGTAGGCCTTGTGGAGGGAGGATTGAAAACAAGCCATGACGAGGAGCTTGTGAAGGAGCTTAGGGAGAAGGCGAAAACCCTCATAGCCGTGGGGGACTGCGCCTGCTTCGGAGGCATTCCAGGCCTCATAAACATTTACAGGCTTGAAGAAGCCTTCAAGGCTGCCTACATAGAAAACGTTTCAACCGTGGAGGGGTTTAAGCCCTCAAAGGACCTACCTGAAACTAGGCCTCAAGCTCGGCCCATAAGCGAAATCGTCAAGGTGGACTACA